>NZ_CAKKTL010000111.1:7917-19029 GCF_920664355.1 Protofrankia sp. CiP1_Cm_nod2 | reverse complement strand
GCGCGCCGCGGGCCGGGGCCAGCCCGCGGGCCGGGGCCAGCAGCCGGGCCGGGGCCAGCAGCCGGGCCGGGGCCAGCAGCCGGGCCGGGGCCAGCGTGGATATCGCCCATGTGCCCGACCGTAGTCCGCGCGTAGGGCGGCCATCCGGCCGGCACCGGCTTCGAGCGGCAGAGGCGCCCTCCGGGACGCGGCCAGGAGGCGGCCAGGGGACGCCGGGACGCCGGGACGCCGGGACATCTGTCACGGCAGCGGCATCCGACGGGCACTGGGACGAATCTCACCGGCTGTCGGCGACAGCCGGGCATGATCATCGCGGTGCCGGCCCCTTCGAGCTCACCGGTCGCCGGCGACAGCCGGCAGCGGCGACAGCCCTGGTACCCCGGTTGGGACGACAGTGGGATTCAGGAGTGGAATCCAGGATCCAGCGGTGGGATCCAGGCGGTGGGAGCCATGGTATGCAGAGGCAGCCGGCGGACGGATTGTCCGGCTCGTGGCTTTCACCGGCGGTCATGGGCCGCCCCGTCGGCAGTCCTGGTGACGTCGTTTCGGCATCGCCAGGAAAACGCACTACCGTTGGTGCATGTCCGGATCCAGGGTCCATGAACCGCAGCGCACCTCCTCCCGGCGGGGGCGGTGGCGATGAGCGGCGGCTTCCCGTTCGGCTTCACCCCGGGCGGCTCGTCCTCGGGTGGCGCGGGCGGCGGCTCCGGCATGCCGTTCGGCACCGGGGCCCCGTTCTTCGCCGAACTCGAACGCCTGCTGTCCTGGCACGACGGACCGGTCAACTGGGAGCTCGCGCGCCAGGTCGCGGTACGTACCCTCGGTGACGGCGACCGGGCTGTCACCGAAGCCGACATCGAGGCCGTCCGGCAGGCGGTCCGGCTCGCCGACGTCTGGCTCGACCCTGTGACGCCCCTTCCCGCCGGGGCCACGGCCGCCGAGGGATGGACGCGCGGCAGATGGATCGAGGTGACGCTGCCCGTCTGGCGGACACTGTGCGATCCGGTGGCCGCCCGGGTGGCCGACGCCATGCGCGGCGGTATCTCCGGCGGGCTCGCGCAACTGGGCGACCAGATGGGCGACCTCGGTGCCGGGCTGCCGCCGGAACTCGCCGCTCAGCTCCCACCCAGCCTTGACCTGGGCCAGCTGGCGTCCGCCGGCGGCCCGATCATCCAAATGATCAACAGGATCGGCGGGATGCTGTTCGGCGCCCAGGTCGGCGAGGCGATGGGCCTGCTCGCCAGCGAGGTGGTCTCCGCCACCGACGTCGGGCTGCCGCTGGGCCCGGCCCGCACGGCCGCGCTCGTACCGGCCAACGTCGAGGCGTTCGGCGCCGGCCTGGAGGTCGACCCCACCGAGGTCCGGATCTACCTGGCGTTGCGCGAAGCCGCGTCCCAGCGTCTGTACGCCCATGTCCCGTGGCTGCGCGGGCACGTCCTCGGCACGGTCGAGGAGTACGCGCGGGGCATCGCGGTCGACCCGAACGCGGTCTCGCGGGCGATGACGATGCTCGACCCGTCCCGGCTGATGGATCCGTCCCGGCTGATGGACCCGGCGAGTTTCGCCGAAGCGCTCGGCGGTGACGTCTTCGACGACGCGACCACGCCCGAGCAGGCCGCGGCGCTGGCCCGCCTTGAGATGATCCTCGCGCTGATCGAGGGCTGGGTGGAGACGGTCACCGACGCCGCCGCGGCGAAGAACCTGCCGGCGGCGTCCAGGCTGCGCGAGATGGTGCGCCGGCGGCGGGCCGAGGGCGGGCCGGCCGAACAGACCTTCGCCACGCTCGTCGGCCTCAACCTGCGTCCCCGCAAACTGCGCGAGGCAGCCGCCCTGTGGGCTGCCGTGGGCGAGGCCAGAGGGATCGACGAGCGGGACGCGCTGTGGGCCCATCCCGACCTGCTCCCGGACGCCGACGACCTCGCCGACCCGCAACGGTTCGCCAACAGTGACACCGCCAGCACCGTGGGAGATCCTATCTCGGAACTCGAGCGGCTCCGGGACACCCCGCCGCCGAAGTCACCGAACGAGTCACCGAAGGAACCCCCCGGGCCTGCGGGCACACACGACCCGGATCCGCCCGATGGCCCGCGCGGCGGTCGTTGACCGTAACCACCACGCGGCCATAGTTTGACGGGTTTCTTCTCCTCGCCCGACATGGCCGTCGTGCTGCTCACCGCGATACACGGGCCGGCCGGGCGAGCTGGCCGTGGCTGCCGGCACCAGCCCGGCGGTTTCCGGCGGCAGTTTCCGGCGGCTACCGGCGTCAGCCGGCGGCGGCTACCGGCGCGAACGCGGGCGACCGCCGGTCCAGCTGCGCCTGGATCCCCTCGGCGGCCTCACCGTTGGCCATGGTGGTGGCCTGGGCGAGCGCCTCCCACTGCAGCACCTGCTCGATGTCGTCCTCACCCTTCAGCGCGACCTTGGCCAGCCGGGTCGCGACCGGGGCCGCCGCGGCGATCCGCAGCGCGGTCTCCAGCGCGGTGGCGACCAGGTCGGCAGCCGGCACCACCGCGTTGACCAGGCCGATCTCCACGGCCTCCCGCGCGTCGACGACCCGTCCGGTGAAGATCAGTTCGCGGGCCCGCAGCACTCCCACGGCCTCCGGCAGCAGCCGGGTGGCGGCCATCCCCGGATGCATCCCCAGCCGGGTGAAGGGGGCGGAGAAGGTCGCGCCCTCGGCCGCGAACCGCAGGTCACAGGCGAGCGCCAGGCACAGGCCGGCGCCCACCGCGGCGCCGTTGACCGCGGCGATCGTGGGCACCTCCAGCGATCTGATCTTCAGCCAGGTCCGGTAGAAGGGGAGCATCTTCGCCCGCAGCCGGTCCGCGCCGGAGTCGATGTTGCGCCTCGGGTCGATCCAGTCGAGATCGCCGCCCGCGCAGAACGCGCGCCCCTGCCCTGTGACAATGACGGCCCGCACGTCAGGATCGGCGCTGATCGTGTCCAGCGCCGCCGACCACGCCGCGGTCAGCGCCACGGTCATCGCGTTGCGCCGTTCGGGCAGGGCCAACGTCAGCAGGACCACGCCGTCGGCGGGACGTTCGACCAGCAGCGGTTCGGACACGATCGACTCCTGAAGGCCCACGTTACCTGGTTGATGTTGTCTGGTTTATGTTGTCCGGTTGATGTTGCCTGGCTGATACGGGCGAGGACGGCGCGGCCGTGTTTTTCCCGCCCCGTCAGCGGCCCTCCCGAGCGTAGAGCCTCACGGCTTCCGGTGCTGTCGGACATGACCGGGCGCGCACCGCTTCCACCACGGGCCATCACCGGGCCACCACCGCATCCGCCGCCGCATCCGCCGCCGCCGCGGGAGCCGGCGGCGAACACGGCAACCACTGTGGGACAACGGAAAACCAGCCGTGGCCCCGGCCAGGGGGTGGCGCGCGGCGGGGTCGACAGCCTGAGGAGGATGGCTCCCGGCCGGCTGTTGGTGCCGGCCTTCTTCGTTGCGCTTCGTTACGAACCAGCGGCCCGTCAGCGGGCGCCGGTGAGAGGGAGAACGAGTGGCAGAGACGTACGAGGGCTACTGCGTCAAATGCAAGGACAAACGGCATTACCAGGGCGAGGTCCGGGTGAGCGACTCCGGGCGCCGGATGGCCCGGGGCACCTGCCCGGTCTGCGGAACCACGATCAACAGGATCCTCGGCAAGGCGCCGGCATCATAGTTCCCTGACCTTCCCCGGAAGGCATGCCCCATCCCCGGGGCCCGCTCCTCGGGCCGGACGGTTACCCCGAGGCCGCCGAGCGCGCGGCGGATCATCGCGCGTTCGGCGGCTGTACGGCATCCCGAGGCCGCCGCCCCCGGCACCAGCCGGCCCCGGCATCCACAGCCCACAACCGTCTGGCCGCATACCGTCGCACTTGGCACCGCCGATTGACACCCAGGAACATGGGATGTCCGGCGCAGACCGTGCGCGAGGAACCGTCCCAGCGCGGACGCGAGTCACCCATGGCACCCGTGGGGCCCATGCCCTGGGCAGGGGCCCCTGCCCAGGCAGGGAGTTGTCCACAGCTACCGGCGCATCTTCTCCGGCACCGGCAGAATATCCACAGAAAAATGGATATATGTCCATGATGGGGCACAGCGTGAGACCATATGATCACGATCCGGTCATCTGCTGTCGGGGAGGACGCGATGCGCCCCATGCTCAAGCCCGGCCTGCGCCGGCTCTGGCGGGACGGCTCCACCCTCCAGATCGGCGTCGACCCGGCGCGGGCGATCGTCCTCGGCGGGCTGACGGCGCGGGACGCCTCCGTGCTCGACCTGCTGGACGGTACCCGCTCCCGTGAGCAGGTCCTCAGCTCGCTGGACGCCACTCGGGCGGACCTCGTCCTCCTGCTGGAGCGGACGGGCCTGCTGACGGACGCCGGCCCGGCCGACCGCTCCCCACCGCCCGTGCTGGACCAGGAGCGCCTCCAGCCGGACCTGGCGGCGATGTCCCTGGGCTCGGCCGACCCGGAACATGCCCGGCGAGCGATGGCGGCCCGCCGCCGGGCCCGGATCCAGGTCCGCGGGGCGGGCCGGATCGGCGCTCAGGTGGCGGCCCTGCTGGCCGCCGCCGGGGTCGGGCACGTGGTCGTCGACGACACCGGTACGACCAGGGCGGCCGATGTCGCGCCGGGTGGAGCCCGTCTCGACGACGTCGGGCGGCCCCGTTCGGCCGCCGCCACCGCGGCGATCGCGCGGGTGACACGCCCCCACGCGCCACGCCGGTGCCGGCATCCCGTGCCGTTCCGCCCCGATCTCGTCGTCGTCACACCGGCCGGCATACCGGTCGTCCACCCGCGGGAGTCGCTTGAGCTGGAACGCTCCGGCATCCCCCATCTGCTTGCCGGCGTTCGTGAGACCACCGCGGTGATCGGGCCGCTGGTCCTGCCCGGGGTGACCTCGTGCCTGCACTGTCAGCATCTGTGTCGCCACGCGATGGAACCGTCCTGGCCGTTGCTCGCCCTGCAGCTGTCCCGCCGCCCGGACACCGGGGTCGACGCCTGCGACGTGGCGCTCGCCACCGTCGCCGCCGGGCTCACCGCCATGCAGGCGCTCACCCTTGTCGACCACAGCGACCGTGGCGACCGTCGCGTCCGTGGCATCGCCCGGCCCGGTCGGGCCGAGCCGCCGGAGCAGCCGTGCCGGCCAACAGCCGACGAGCTGCCGACCATCGACGGGACGCTGGAGATGACAGTCTCCGACCTGCGGCTGCGACGCCGATCGTGGTCGATCCACCCCTCATGTCCCTGCCGTAGCGCCCGGCGGCTGGCAGCCGCGGGCGCCGGTGACGCCGACGGCTGGCCGACGGACGGGGATCCGACGGACGGGGATCCGGGCGAAGCCGACGCCTTCGAGTGGACGGAACGGGCGTCGTGACCAGGCGGAGCGGAGCGCCACCGGTCCGCCATCAGCCAGGCCAACCACATCGACCACAAAGAGTAGTATTAAAATTCCAAGCGGCGTTCCCTCCTGTCTCCCGCCCGCAGAACAGGCACGATGGAGCTGTGTCCGAAATCCCAAAACGCGCGGTCGTCCGCACCGCCAAGCTGGCAAGCCTCCCTCTCGGCTTCGCCGGGCGGGCCACGATCGGCGCGGGTAAGCGACTCGGCGGGCGCCCCGCCGAGATCGTCGCCACGGAGCTGCAGCAGCGGACCGCCGCCCAGATCTTCCGCGTCCTCGGGGAGCTCAAGGGCGGCGCGATGAAGCTCGGGCAGGCGCTGTCGGTCTTCGAGGCGGCACTGCCCGAGGAGATCGCCCGGCCCTACCGGGCGGCGCTGACCAAGCTCCAGGACACCGCGCCCGCCCTGCCCGCGGCTTCGGTCCACCGGGTGCTCGCCGGCGACTTCGGCACGGACTGGCAGACGAACTTCCGCAGCTTCGACGACGCGCCGGCCGCCGCCGCCAGCATCGGCCAGGTACACCGCGCCGTGTGGGCGGACGGCCGAGATGTCGCCGTCAAGATCCAGTATCCGGGCATCGGCCCGGCGCTGCTCAGCGACCTCACCCAGCTCGGGCGCGCGGCTCGGCTGTTCAGCGCCATCGTCCCCGGTCTGGACATCAAGCCGCTGGTCGCCGAGCTGAAGGAGCGCATCCTCGAGGAGCTCGACTACCGCCTGGAGGCGGCCTGGCAGACGGCCTTCGCCGAGGCGTTCGACCACGACCTCGACATCCACGTGCCCAGCGCCGTCGCCGCGACCGACCACGTCCTGGTCACGGAGTGGATCGACGGCAAGCCCCTGTCAACGATCATAAACAGCGGTACGGACACCGAACGTGACCGGGCTGGGCTGCTGCTCGTGCGTTTCCTGTACTCGTGCCCGGCGCGGGCCGGGCTGCTGCACTCCGACCCGCATCCCGGCAACTTCCGGCTGCTCCCGGACGGCCGCCTGGGCGTGCTGGACTTCGGCGCGGTCAACCGCCTCCCGGACGGGCTGCCCGAACCCGTCGGCCGGCTCAGCCGGCTGGCACTGGACGGCAACGGCGAAGCGGTCCTGGCGGGCCTGCGGGCGGAGCGGTTCATCCTGCCGACGGTGAGGATGAAGCCGGCGGACCTCCTCGACTACCTGGTACCGCTCCTCGAGCCCGTCACCACCGAGACGTTCCGTTTCTCCCGCGACTGGCTACGAGGCGAGGCCATCCGGCTGGGCGACCCCCGCTCCCCCGCGGCCCAGCTCGGCCGCCTGCTCAACCTGCCCCCTTCCTATCTGTTGATGCACCGCGTCACCCTGGGCGCGATCGGCATCCTCTGCCAGCTCGGCAGCACGGGGGCGTTCCGCGCCGAGATGGAGTACTGGCAGCCCGGCTTCGCCCAGCCCGGATCCGCGGCGGCCGAGCACGCGGCCTGGGCGAACCGGCCCGGCCGCCAGCTGCCGGAGCCCGCCGTCGAAATGAGCGCCGGCATGATCCGGCCGCTGGCGTCGGCCTCCTCGCGGGGCCTGTTCGTCCCGCCGCGGCTACCGGACACCCGGGTAGTGATACCACCGCCCTCGACGGCGGCCGACGACCGCGACGCCACCGACAGCCACGGCACCGGCGACGGCCACGGCACCACCGACAGTCGCGATACCAGCGACGGCCACGGCACCACCGACAGCCGCGATACCAGCGACGGCCACGGCAGCGACAGCAGGGCCGGGCTTGACCACGACGGCGACAGGGCCGCTGATCCGCCCCGGCGTGCGGCGGCGCGACAGGGACGCCGCCCCGCCGCACAGCGGTCGTCCTCGGCCGATGACCTGGCCGGCGGCCCGGCTGACGGCCCGGCCCGCGCGCCCGCCCCGCGCACGCCGCCCTCCGACGCCGACGCCCCGCCCAGGCAGCCGAAACGGGCCAGGCAGCCGAAGCAGCCGAAGCAGCCGAAGCAGCCGAAGGTCCCAGCTCCGCCCAGGCCCCGCGGCGCCACCGACGAGCAGACCGTCTCCGCCGCGGCAGTCCCCGACAACACCCCGCCCGACAACGCCGCCCACTCCGTCACCCACACCACGGCCACCCACACCCCGCCCGCGGCTGCCCCCGACAGCACCTGAGCCGCCCGGGGCAGCCCCGCGGAACACACCCGCCGCCAGCCAGAGCACGCGGTCAGCCAGGCAGATGGGCGTAGACGACCTCGTTGTCAGGGCCGATGCCCAGCCGGCCCGCCGCGACGGCGAAACGCTCGGCGTCGGGCAACGTGAACGGCAGTTGCACGTCCGGGTCCGACAGCTCACCGGCAAGATCGGCGAAGGCCGCCCCGGGGATGTGGGCACGCTCGTAGTCCGGCCGGCCGCTGGCCGCCTGAAGCCCCTTGACGTCGGGTGGCCAGCTGATGTGCACGGTCGCGTCGAGGACACGCAACCCGGGATCCCCGAGGCGCGCGGCGAGAGCGGCGGCATCGATCAGCGGCGAAAGCGGTCGCGACACACCCGTCAGTATGATATTGCACACCAACCGGCCACCCGGCGTATCAACCGGCCTTAAAGAGCAGCGGGCACGCCCCGGTCCAGCCGAACGGCAGTTCCGCTCACCCGGACAGCCCAGCCCGTACGGCCCGCAGCGACAGGACCGTCCGCGATCACCGTCGGAGGAGCCTCCCCCGCCAGCGCTCTCGACGTGTCCCGGGATTCGCGGCTCCGGACGTTACGCCGGCGATCCGTTTTTCCGATGGCGCCATAGGCGTTCTTGCGGCGCACCGGAATTCATGTGAGCATTTCATCGACATCGTCACCGGATTAGTTCGAAGGATGTTCATCCGCCGGCAGCCGGCGGAGACCGTGACCGCGCAGAATTCCGGCAGGATAATTTCGTGACACCCGTGCCGAGAGAGGGATGTGGACGTGTCCGTTGCGCCGCAGGTTGTCTTCGACGCCTTTCATCCCGCGCACCGATCCAACCCCTACCCGCGGTACGCGGCCGTCCGCGATTTCGCCGCGCTGTACCCGATCAGGCCGGATATTCTCATGGCGACGCGCTACGAGGAGTGCTCGACGGTTTTCACGGACGCGCTGTGGGGCCACGGCTACGAGGCGGGCATCAATCCCTTCCGGCCAGGAGTGGCTCCCGACGACGTGCCGGGGTCGATGCTGCGGATGGACCCGCCGGACCACACCCGGATACGAGGGCTGGTCAAACGGGCGTTCGTCCCGCGCAACACCGAGGGGCTCCGGCAGCGGATCGAAGAGCTCGTCAACGCGCTGCTCGACACGGCGATCGAGGCCGGTGAGGCCGACCTGATGGAGGCGTTCGCGCGTCCGCTGCCGCTCACCGTCATCGGCGACATGCTCGGCATCCCGATCGAGGACCACCCGGCCGTCCAGAGGTGGTCGCTGGAGATCGTCCGCGGCACGGACCCGGACATTCTGCAGTCGCCCGAGAGCCTGGCGCGCAGGCCGGAGGCCATGCGGGAGTTCGAGGCGTACTTCGCGGCGCTGCTCGCGCGGCGTCGCGAGGATCCCCGCGACGACATGCTGAGCGGGATGTGCGCGGCCGAGGACCGCGGCGAACTGAGCGGCCGGGAGGCGCTCGGGCTGGCCGTGGGGCTGCTGATCGGAGGATACGAGACCATCTCCGACCTGATCGGCAAGGGTGTCGTGGCCCTCCTGCGCAACCCCGACCAGATCGCGCGCTGGCTCGCCGATCCCGATCTCGCGGCGCCCGCCGTCGACGAACTGCTCCGCTACGAGCCGCCCGTGCAGTTCACCCACCGGGTCGCGCTGGCGGAACGGGAACTGGCCGGGCACACGTTCGCGCGGGGGGAGGGCATCGTCGTCCTGACCGCCGCCGCCAACCGCGACCCGGCCGTGTACACCGATCCGGAACGGCTGGACATCACCCGGTTCGCCGGCCCCGCGCCCGCGCCGCGCCACCTGTCGTTCAGCGAAGGGCTCCACTACTGCCTCGGCGCGCACCTCGGCCGACTGGAGACCCAGATCGCCGTGGACACCCTCCTGCGCCGCGCCCCCGGGCTCTCCCTGACCGGCGAACCCGTCTGGCGGGACACGGTCGCCATCCACGGGCTGGACACCCTCCCGGTCCGCCTCCAGGACTGACCACCGACCGGCCAGCACGGTATCCGGCCCACCGCATTCCGAGGAGACCAGTGAGCGCGCACGAAACGGACATCGAGCCGGACGTCGCCACTTCTCACGCCGACGTGCCACGGGTCGTCTTCGACGCGTTCAGTCCCGAGCACTGGCCTAACCCCTATCCCCGGTACGCCGCGGCCCGCGAGGCCGACCCGCTTTTCCCCACTCCACTGGGTGTGCATCTGGTGACCCGCTACCAGGACTGCGCGGCCGTTCTCCAGGACGACAACTGGAGCCACGCCCACGAGGCCGAGCTGTTCCATCCCGGCGTCGACACGCTCGACCTGCCGACCTCGTTCCTCTGGATGGATCCGCCCGACCACACCCGGCTGCGCGGGCTGGTCAGCAAGGCGTTCACCCCGCGCACGGTGGCCGACCTGCGCCCCCGCGTCGAGCGGCTCGTCACCGACCTGTTCGACGCGATCGTCGAGGCCCGCGAGGTCGACGTGGTCACCGCGTTGGCCTACCCGTTGCCGCTCACCGTTATCGCCGAGCTGCTCGGCGCGCCGGCCGAGGACCACCCGAACCTCCAGCGCTGGTCGGGGGCGCTCGCCCGCGGGTTCGACCCCGATCCGCTCCTGCTGCCCGAGGAGCGTGACGCACGCTCCCAGGCCGCCCGCGAGTTCGTGGCCTACTTCCGCGACCTCATCGCCCGGCGTCGCGCCGAACCCGCCGACGACCTGATCAGCGGGCTCGCCGCCGTCGAGGAACAGGGCGACATCCTCACCGAGAACGAGATGCTCGCGACCTGCGTCACGCTGCTGGTGGCCGGGCACGAGACGAGTGTCAACCTGGTCGCCAACGGCATCCTGGCGCTGATCCGCCACCCGGACCAGTACGCCCTGCTGCGGTCCGCCCCGCGGCTGGCGGCGCCCGCCGTCGAGGAGATGCTGCGTTACGACTCGCCGGTGCACATGACCACCCGTCTCGCCCACCGGCGGACGCGGCTCGCCGGGCACACGTTCAGCGCCGGGGACGGTGTCGTGCTGCTCTTCGGCTCGGCCAACCGGGACCCGGCGGCGTTCCCCGACCCCGAGCGGTTCGACATCACCCGGTACGCAGGCCAGACCCCCGCGAAACGTCATCTCACGTTCAGCCTCGGCATCCACTACTGCCTCGGCGCGCCGCTCGCGCGCCTGGAGATGGAGATCGTGCTGCGCGAGCTCGTCCGGCGAGGAATCACGATGACGCCGCTCACGGACGACCTCGCCTACCGCCGGAACCTCGTCCTGCGCGGCATCGCCAGCTTCCCGGCCCGCTTCGAGCAGCAGAGCGGCACCACGGTGCCGTAGCACGACCTCCCCCCGAACCGAACACCCGACACGCCCGCGGAACTGTTCCGCGATGCGTGCTGCCGGCCCGCTCCACGGTCAGCCTCACTCACCGGCCAGGCCCGCTTTGTGTGGCCCCACCCGGATGGCCCACCAGCGGCGGGAGCGCCCATGGTCACCGTCTGAGAAGTCTCCTGATCCATCCCGGGCGTTCCGCGGCAGCGGTGGCAGCGGCCAGGTTGTCCCTGATCGTGACGACCAGCGGATGGTCAGGACCGAGAACCCGCAGACT
>NZ_CAKKTL010000111.1:6823-7580 GCF_920664355.1 Protofrankia sp. CiP1_Cm_nod2 | reverse complement strand
GTCGGTGAGGGTCTGCTCGTACAGGCCGATGGCCTCCGCCACCCGCCCCACCGTCCGGTAGGCGCCGGCGAGGTTGTTGCGGGAGGTCAGGGTGTCGGGGTGGTCGGGGCCGAGGACGCGCAGCCGGTCGGTGAGGGTCTGCTCGTACAGGCCGATGGCCTCCGCCACCCGCCCCACCGTCTGGTAGGCGTAGGCGAGGTTGTTGCGGGTGGTCAGGGTGTGGGGGTGGTCGGGGCCGAGGACGCGCAGCCGGTCGGTGAGGGTCTGCTCGTGCAGGCCGATGGCCTCCGCCACCCGCCCCACCGTCTGGTAGGCGTAGGCGAGGTTGTGGCGGGTGGTCAGGGTGTCGGGGTGGTCGGGGCCGAGGATGCGCAGCCGGTCGGTGAGGGTCTGCTCGTACAGGCCGATGGCCTCCGCCACCCGCCCCACCGTCTGGTAGGCGCCGGCGAGGTTGTGGCGGGTGGTCAGGGTGTGGGGGTGGTCGGGGCCGAGGACCCGCAGCAGGTCGGTGAGGGTCTGCTCGTGCAGGCCGATGGCCTCCGCCACCCGCCCCACCGTCTGGTAGGCGCCGGCGAGGTTGCCACGGGTGGTCAGGGTGTCGGGGTGGTCGGGGCCGAGGATGCGCAGCAGGTCGGTGAGGGTCTGCTCGTACAGGTCGATGGCCTCCGCCACCCGCCCCGCCGTCTCGTAGGCGCCGGCGAGGTTGTTGCGGGTGGTCAGGGTGTGGGGGTGGTCGGGGCCGAGGACGCGCAGACTG
>NZ_CAKKTL010000111.1:6090-6489 GCF_920664355.1 Protofrankia sp. CiP1_Cm_nod2 | reverse complement strand
TCGGTGAGGGTCTGCTCGAACAGGCCGATGGCGGGGTCGAGTTGTCCGATTTCGGCCAGGTAGGTTGCCGCTCTGTCGGCCAGCCATGACGTGGTGTCGGCTTCTGTCGTCGTGCCGGTCCCCGCGGTGAGGGATTCGCGGTGGGGGCCGAGGACGGCCAGGACGTGCGGGAGGAGCTGGTGCCACCGCGGCCAGCCGTCCGGGTTCCTCTGGATGTCCCCGGGCAGGGCGGCGGTGAGCATCCGACAGGCGGTGGTGTGGACGGCGGGTCGCTGCTCGGGTGGGGTGTGGTCGCGCAGGACGGCCTGCACGAGCCGGTGCAGTGTGATCGTGCTGGGGCCGGTCCCGCTACCGGGGTCGATGGTGGCGAGTCCCAGGCCGCGGATCCGGCGGATCACG
>NZ_CAKKTL010000111.1:4838-5713 GCF_920664355.1 Protofrankia sp. CiP1_Cm_nod2 | reverse complement strand
TCCCCGAACGCGACAGGTGCCGCGGCGATCGCGGTGAGTGCGGCCAGCGGCCGCGGGTCGGCCGGGCCGTCCGCCTCGTCCGGTGGGAGCGGGTCGGCCAGGCCGGCCAGGCTGGGAAAGACATCGACCGGGATCGGTTCCGGGCCGAGGAATCCACACAGGTGGAGCAGGTCGACAACGGCGGGTTCGTCCGGGCCGATCGCGTCCAGCGCCAGGTTCCAGGCCGCGGCGACCACCGTCGGGTAGCGGTCCGGAACCCCACGGCTGAGGATGTCGCGGACCTGGGTCCCTAACACGGTGAGGTAGTCGTCGACGCCCGTGCCGGTCGAGGCCAGCCAGGTGCCGGCCTGCTCCAGGGCAAGAGGAAGATCCCCGAGGGCGTGGGCGAGCCGGTCGGCGTCGGTGTCGGTGTCGCCCAGGCCAGGGAGGTGGCTGCGCAGGAGGGTGATCGCGTCGGGGCGGGGCAGCACGTCCACCGCGACGGTTCCGGTCCGCCCCGCCCAGTCGGGGTGCCGGGAAGTGATCAGGAGGTGGCCGTCGGTGGCCTGTTCGGCCGCGCCGATCAGCCCGTGCAGGTCCGAGGGCGCGGTGGCGTTGTCGACCACGACCAGCCAGCGGGCGTGCGGCCGGCCGGTCCGCAACGCCTCCACGACCGCTCGTATCGAGCCGTCGCTGTCCCCGGCCGCCCCGACACCGAGGCGGGCGGCGAGATCGGCCAGGGCCGTGGCGGCCAGCGCGGGCTGTTCCCCGTCGACCCACCACACCAGGTCGTAGGACGAGCGGAACCGCCAGGCGTATTCCACCGCGAGTTCGGTTTTCCCGACCCCGCCAAGGCCGTGCAACGCCTGCGCCCGCCCCGCCGCCGGCTCGGCCGG
>NZ_CAKKTL010000111.1:1992-4473 GCF_920664355.1 Protofrankia sp. CiP1_Cm_nod2 | reverse complement strand
TGGGGTCCTGCCGACCGGGAGGTGGGGGACGACCGCGGCCTGCCCGGAACGGGTCAGCCGCTCCCGGAGCTCCGCCAGCTCACCCTCCCGGCCGGTGAACCGCGGGTTACGCGGCAGATGCGCGGGCAGCCCCCAGACCGCCGGTGGCCGGCCCGGATACCGTGCCCCCCGCCCGGCCGTACCGTCATCTCCCGCGCTGTCCCTGCCCCTGTCCCTGTCACCGTCACCGTCCCGGGCCGGGAAGAGCAACGGGCCGGTGGGGCGGACTCGCCCCTCCCGTGCCGCCCGGACCCCGTCGAGCAGCCGGGTACGCGCCGTGGCCTCGGCCTCGGCCTCCGGCCCGGACAGGTCGGTCAGATCGATCCAGCCACGGGTCCCCACCAGCCCCAGCCGCTTCGGATCACACGGCGCGATCCGGACCGGGATCAGCCGCCGGTCGTCCCCCGCCGGATCCGCCGCCCACATCGCCTGCCATTCCGCGCTGCCCCAGACCGAGTCCAGATAAGCTGGGCTGAGCACCGCGAGCAGACGACCGCCTCGTGTCACACCCGCGTGCACCAGCGCTGGCCAGTTCGACCCCGGGACGAAATCCCACGCCTGCACCAGCACCCGGTGCCCGTCGGATTCCAGCGCCTCGGCGATCCACTCCGCCCACGGCTGATCCGTCCGCGTGTACGACACGAAGAAATCCCACACCGTGGCGGTGCTGTCACGACCCCCGTCGCCCACCGCGCGAGTATCCCACCGGGCATCCGGCATGCGGCATTCTTTGACGTCCTCCCCGCCCTGAAGGACAGGGATTCCTACCGTGTCGCGTGGGTTCACGCGGCACCTCGCTGGGTTCCTGCTTCGACGCCAACCGCCGGGACAGGTCCCGGTCTTACGTCGGCTCCACAGGCGTTTTCCGTCTCCGCCCGCCCGGCGGCGACGATCCGACGGCCCTCGACCAGGATGTTCCGGGCCGCATTCAGATCACGATCATGGGTGGTGGTGCAGGCCGCGCAGATCCACACCCGGACCGGCAGCGGTTTCGGGCCGTCCGTCACCCCGCAGACCGAGCACACCTGCGACGACGGGAAGAACCGGCCCACCCGCACCACGGTCCGGCCCCGGCGGGCCGCCTTCTCCTCGATCAGACCGACCAGCATCGCCCAGCCGGCGTCGTGCACCGACCGGGCCAGTGTCGTCCGGGCCAGCCCGGACACCGCGAGATCCTCGACGTAGACCGCTTGGTTGTCGCGGACAAGTCGAGCGGCGAGCTTGTGGTGCTGGTCGCGGCGGGTTTCCCGCACCGTGCGGTGGAGGACCGCGACCCGGCGGGCCGCCTTCCGACGGTTGGACGAGCCTTTCCGCTTGCGGGCCAGTGCCCGTTGGGCGCGGGACAGGTGGCGCTGCTTCGACCGAAGAGGACGCGGGTTGGTGATGATCTCACCTGTTGACAGGGTGGCCAGCCGGTCCAACCCCAGATCGATCCCAACGTCGGCAGACACCGCCGGGTAGGGCTCGCCCGCGACGTCGACGACGAACGACACGTAGTACCGGCCGTCCGCCTCCCGGATCACCGTGGCGGACGACGGAATCGACGGCAGCTCCCGTGACCAGACGAGCCGCACATCCCCGACCTTCGCGACCCGCACACCCCGGGCGGTGACCGTGAACCCGTTACGGGTCAGCCGGACCGACTGCCGATTGTCCTTCCGGGACCGGAACCGGGGATGGCCTACCCGGCGGCCTTTCCGTTTCCCGGACAGCGAGTCGAACCAGTTCCGAAACGCCCGCCGGGCGTCCTGGCATGCCTGCACCAGCACCACCGACGACACCTCGGCGAGCCAGTCCCGTTCGGGCGTCTGTTTGGCGAGCGTGACCACCCGGCGCTGCACCTCGGTGTCGGAGAGCTTCTCCCCGGCCGCGTACGCGGTGTCGCGGAGCCGGATCGCGTCGTTGTAGACGACCCGGGCGCAACCGAACGCCCGCGCCAACGCCCGCACCTGACCCGGCGACGGGTAGGCGCGGTAGCGGTAGCGAACGGCCGGCATGCCACCCATCATACTTGGTCTATGGACATCTCCGACGACTACCGGCGAGGCAGACATGTGGTTTCCGCACTGCACGTTCACTTGGTCTTTGTGACGAAGTACCGGCGGGGCGTGTTCGACGATGCGATGCTGAACGCCTGCGAGCGGACCATGCGCGGCGTGTGCGACGACTTCGGCGCCCGCCTGGTCGCATTCACTGGCGAGGACGACCACGTACATCTGCTGGTCGAGTACCCGCCGAAGGTCGCCGTCTCCGCGCTCGTGAACTCCCTGAAGGGCGTGTCCGCGCGGATGCTGCGTGCCGAGTTCACCGGCCGGGTGAACCGGGCCTCGATGCGGGGGCATTTCTGGTCCCCGTCGTACTTCGCGGTGTCGGCTGGCACTGCCCCGATCGCGCTGTTACGCGAGTACATCGAAGGGCAGCGGCGGCCAGCCCCGATGCGCT
>NZ_CAKKTL010000111.1:1027-1477 GCF_920664355.1 Protofrankia sp. CiP1_Cm_nod2 | reverse complement strand
AACAAGGCTTAATCCGTGGTGTCGGATGGGACTGGTTCTGATCGTCGGGTAGACCGTGGGTATGAGGTATGCGACTGGCGGTGGGTTGACCGCCGCGGACCGGGCCCGCCGCGAGGGGGTGCGGCTGGCGGCCGCGGAGCGGTTCGAGTGGGGATGGTCGTGTGGGCAGGTGGCCGCCGAGCTTCGGGTGACCGAACGGTCGGTGGAGCGTTGGCGGAAGGCATGGCGGGCGGGCGGGGCGGAGGCGTTGCGCTCGACCGGGCCGGCGTCGCGCTGCCGGCTCGACGACGACCAGCTCCGTGCGTTGGACGCCGAACTCGACCGCGGTCCGGCCGCGCATGGCTGGGCCGACCAGCGGTGGACCCTGGCCCGGGTCCGCGAACTGATCGTCGGGAAGTTCGGCGTGGAGTACACGGTGCCCGGAGTGTGGCTGCTGCTGCGCCGGCGGGG
>NZ_CAKKTL010000111.1:0-713 GCF_920664355.1 Protofrankia sp. CiP1_Cm_nod2 | reverse complement strand
CTGGTCCTGCCAGCTACCCGCCCGCCGTGCGGTGGAACGTGACGACGGGGCGGTCGAGGTGTGGCGGAAGGAGGCGTGGGCACGCGCAAAAAGATCGCCGCGGTCACCGGTGCCTGGGTCGTCTTCGAGGACGAGGCCGGGCAGAACCTCCGCCCGCCCCGGGTAAGCAGTTGGGGGCGGCGTGGGGTCACCCCGGTCACGCGGGTACGGGGTCGACGTTCCGGGCGGGTGTCGATCGCCGGGCTGGTCTGCTTCCGTCCCGGCCAGCGGCCCCGGCTGTTCTACCGGACCCGCCGGCACCGCGGCCGTGCCGGCGAGCCGAAGGCGTTTGCCTGGACCGACTACCGCGACCTGATCCGTGAGGCGCACCGCCGGCTGGGCCGGCCGGTCGTGCTCGTCTGGGACAACCTCAACCGGCACACCTGCGCCGAGATGACCGCGTTCGCCGCCGCCAACGAACTCTGGCTCACCGTGGTCCGCCTGCCCGCTTATGCCCCGGACCTCAACCCCGTCGAGACGGTCTGGTCCCTGCTCAAACGCGGCGAGCTCGCCAACCGCCTGATCACCGACGTCGACCACCTCGCCGGCCTGATCCACACAGGCCTGGGTCGCATCCAGCGCCAGCCGCACCTGCTCGACGGCTGCCTCGCAGCCACCGGCCTGACCTTGGAACCACCATGACCACATCGACATCACGAATTAAAGCTCGTTAA
>NZ_CAKKTL010000110.1:3085-17848 GCF_920664355.1 Protofrankia sp. CiP1_Cm_nod2 | reverse complement strand
GCCCCGGCCGCCGTGCCCGGGCCGGCCGCTCCGGTCGGGGCGGCCGGCCGCGGCGGAGAGCCCGGTGACGCCGGCGCGTCCGGCAGGTCCGCCGGGCTCAAGGCGTCGGTGACGTCGGCAGGGCCGGTGGGATCCGGCAGGCCCGCGAACTCCCCGGTCCGGGCCCGTTCGGCGAGGTACCGGCTGAACCGCCTGGTGATCGTCTCGTGCATGCTCGCGACGTCGTCCTGCCCGTCGGCCCCGCGGATGGCGAACCGCCGGTACTCCGACTTGCGCGCCAGCCCGTCCTCGAAGACGACCATGCTGGCGACGACCTCGGTGCCCTGCAGGTTGGAGATGTCGAACGACTCGATCCGCAGCGGCGGGTCGGCGAGGCCCAGGGCGTCGGAGAGCTCCGACAGCGCCCGGCTGCGGGCGGAGAGGTCGCTGGCCCGGCGCGTGCGGTGCAGGGCGAACGCCTGCCTGGCGTTGTGCTCGACGGTCTCCATCAGGGTGCGCTTGTCCCCGCGCCGGGGGACCCGCAGGTCGACCCGGCCGCCGCGGGCGATGCCGAGCAGGTCCGCGACCACGTCCGCGTCCGGTGGGAGTTCCGGGACGAGCACCTCCCGCGGGATCTCGTTCGTCACCCGCGTGCCCACCCGGCCCGCGCCCGCCCGGCTCGTATCAGGGCCCGCGGCCTGGTCTGTGGCCTGGCCCGCCGGCCTGTCCGCCCCGGCGGACGGCGTGCCCGCGTTGTCGGAGAGGTACTCCTGGGTGAGGAACTGCTCGACCAGCTCCCCCGTCGTCAGATCCTCGATCTTGTCCACGACCCAGCCGCGCTGGCCCCGGACCCGGCCGTCACGTACATAGAAGATCTGCACGGCGGCTTCGAGCTCGTCCTGGGCGAACGCGATGATGTCGGCGTCGGTGCCGTCGGGCAGGACGACCGCCTGTTTCTCCATCGCCCGGCGCAGCGCGCCGATGTCGTCGCGCAGCCGGGCCGCCTGTTCGTACCGCTGGTCGGCCGCGGCCGCGGCCATCTCACGTTCGAGCTTGCGGATGTAGCGGCCGGTCTGCCCGGACATGAAGTCGCAGAAATCCTCGACGATGCGACGGTGCTCGACGGCGTCGACCCGGCCGACGCACGGCGCCGAGCAGCGGTCGATGTAGCCGAGCAGGCAGGGCCGGCCGATGCGGGCAGCCTGTTTGAACACCCCCGTGCTGCACGTGCGCGCCGGAAAGACGCGCAGGAGCAGGTCGAGCGTCTCCCGGATGGCCCACGCGTGGGGGTAGGGGCCGAAGTAGCGGACGCCGGGGCGCTTGGCGCCGCGCATCACCTGCAGGCGCGGGAACTGCTCGTACAGGGTGACGGCGAGGCTCGGGTAGCTCTTGTCGTCCCGGTATCGGACGTTGAAGCGGGGATCGAACTCCTTGATCCACGTGTACTCGAGCTGCAGGGCCTCGACCTCGGTCGATACGACGGTCCAGTCGACCGAACTCGCGGTCGTCACCATGTGCTGGGTGCGGGGGTGCAGGTTGTGGATGTCGGTGAAGTAGTTCGACAGCCGGGCGCGCAGGTTCTTCGCCTTGCCCACGTAGACCACCCGGCCGTGCTCGTCGAAGAACCGGTACACCCCCGGGGTCTCCGGAACCGATCCCGGCGCGGGACGGTAGGACGCCGGATCAGCCATGAACCGAGCCTACGGCGAGCCGGATCGGCACAGAACAACGCCTCCACGTAACCATTTCACCACGCTGAGCACTTAACTGTGCGGGGTGGCCGTGACCTGGTGCGCGAGCGCACCCCGCGGTGAACGTGAGCAGGCATATCTCACAGCTCGCGGACACCCGCTCACCGCGCCCGCCGGGAAGCAACGCCAGGGCCCATGCTCGAAGACCATGAGCGGTGTGCGAAGCATGATCCGTCGGACGCTCGGCGGCGGATGGGTGTGGTGGGCCGGCCGTGAGCGCGCCTCTCACCAGCCGGGCGGGGCCTGGCCGGCCGGGCATGGCCGGCGGGGCGACGCGCGGACAGCGGAACAGGGCCGATATGATCGACGCAGCCGGCCGGCCCTGTACGGCCGGCGGAGCCGACAGACGCCTTCCCCACGACATCGAGATGACGACCTCCCCGGCCAGGGTCCCGCAATGTCGGCGCCGGCCTTGTCCCAGCTGGTCCCGAACAGATCCCGCCACGCTTTCCGGGTGGCGTCTTGCCTGACTGGCTGTCACCCTCGATACCGCGGTGCACAGCGTCGCAGGACGACGAAGGAGGCACGACGGATGCAGGTGGAGGACGTGACCACCGAGTTGGTCGTCGATGACGCACCTTCCCGCGGGCGGCTGACCGTGCTGCAGGTGAACTGGCGACGGGCCGACCCCCTCGCGGTGACGTTGGAGCTCATCTCCCGGCCCGATCACCCCGCGCTGCCCCGCGGGACGTGGGTGGTACTGCGGGACGCGCTGCGGGCCGGGCTGGACGTGCCCACCGGCACCGGCGACGTGCGGATCACCCCCGAGCCCGAGCGCGGCTGTATCCGCCTCGACCTGACCGCCGGTGAGCTGCGCTCCGCCGTCCGGCTGAGCATGGACGCCGCTCGGGCGTTCCTCGACGCGACCGAACGGGTCGTTCCCCGCGGGCAGGAAGGCACCGCCGAGGAGCTGGACACCGTCCTCGCGAACCTGCTGGAGAACTGACCCCCCGCCCCCGCGGAGCCCTCCGTACCAGCCGCCCGTGACCTCGCGGACGGCTGGTGGCGGGCCCGCCGCGGGGGTTATCCCGCCACAGCATCCGCGGCGGGGCGCAGCGAGGTGCGTGGTGGCCGCTGGCCTGAGACGGCCCCCCGTGCGGCCGGGGTCTTCGCCGAGTTCGCCGAGGATGCTGCTGCCGCCGGGGGCAGCGCCGCCGCGTCGTGCTGGGCCGTGTCGAGGCGCTGCCCGAGGATCTCCCGCAGGAAGAGGCCGGTGTGGCTCTCCGCGGCCGCGGCGACCGTCTCGGGCGGCCCCTCGGCGACCACCCGGCCGCCGCCGGTGCCGCCCTCCGGCCCCATGTCGATGATCCAGTCAGCGGTCTTGATGACGTCCAGGTTGTGCTCGATGACGATCACCGTGTTGCCGGCGTCCACCAGCCGGCCGAGGACCCCGAGCAGCTTGCGGATGTCCTCGAAGTGCAGCCCGGTGGTGGGCTCGTCCAGGACGTAGACGGTGCGCCCGGTGGAGCGTCGCTGGAGTTCGGCGGCGAGCTTGACCCGCTGCGCCTCGCCGCCGGACAGCGTCGGCGCCGGCTGCCCGAGGCGGACGTAGCCCAGGCCCACGTCGTCGAGGGTGCGTAGATGCCGGGCGATCGCGGGGACGGCGGCGAAGAACTCCGCGGCCTCCTCGATCGGCATGTCGAGGACCTCGGCGATGCTGCGGTTCTTGTAGTGGACCTCCAACGTCTCCCGGTTGTACCGGGCGCCCTGGCAGACCTCGCACGGCACGTACACGTCCGGCAGGAAGTTCATCTCGATCTTGATGGTACCGTCGCCGGCGCAGGCCTCGCACCGGCCGCCCTTGACGTTGAACGAGAAGCGCCCGGGCAGGTAGCCGCGGACCTTGGCCTCGGTGGTCTCGGCGAACAGCCGCCGGATGTGGTCGAAGACACCGGTGTAGGTGGCCGGGTTCGAGCGCGGGGTGCGCCCGATCGGCGACTGGTCGACCCGGACGGCCTTGTCGAGATGCTCGACACCGGTGACGGTGCGGTGCCGGCCCGGCACCTCCCGGGCGCCGTTGAGCCTGTTCGCGAGCACCGTGGCCAGGATGTCGTTGACCAGCGTCGACTTGCCCGAGCCGGAGACGCCGGTGACCGCGACGAAGCAGCCGAGCGGGAACGACACCGTCACCTCGCGCAGGTTGTGCTCCCGGGCGGCGTGGACGGTCAGCGCCCGGCCCCTGGCCGGCGGACGCCGGATGCCGGGCACCGGGATCTCCCGGCGGCCGGACAGGTACGCCCCGGTCAGCGAGGCCTCCGCGGACAGCAGCGCGTCCACCGAGCCGGAGACGACGACCTTCCCGCCGTGCTCCCCGGCGCCGGGGCCGATGTCGACGACCCAGTCGGCGGCCCGGATCGTGTCCTCGTCGTGCTCGACGACGATCAGGGTGTTGCCGAGGTCCCGCAGCCGTACCAGGGTCTGGATGAGGCGGCGGTTGTCCCGCTGGTGCAGCCCGATCGAGGGCTCGTCGAGCACGTAGAGGACGCCGACCAGCCCGGAGCCGATCTGGGTGGCGAGCCGGATCCGCTGCGCCTCACCGCCGGCCAGGGTGCCGGCGGCCCGGTCCAGCGAGAGGTAGTCGAGGCCGACGTCGAGCAGGAACGCCAGCCGCGCGTCGATCTCCTTGAGCACCCGGCCGGCGATCGTGCGCTCCCGCTCGGTGAGCTCGAGGGTGCGCAGGAACGCGGCGCACTCCCCGATGGCCATGCCGGCGATCTCGGCGATCGACCGGCCGCCCAGCGTCACCGCCAGCGATTCGGGCTTGAGCCGGGCGCCGCGGCAGGCCGAGCAGGCGACATCGCGCATGTAGCCCTCGTAGCGCTCCCGGCTGCTGTCGGACTCGGCCTCGCGGTGGCGGCGCTGGAGGAAGGCGACGACGCCCTCGAAGGCCGTGTAGTACTGGCGGGAGCGGCCGTAGCGGTTGGTGTAGGAGACCTGGACCTCGGTCTCGCCCCGCCCGTACAGCACCGCCTTGCGGGCCCGTTCCGGCAGCCCCTCCCAGGGGATGTCCATCCGGAAGCCGAGGTCGGCGGCGAGGGCCTCGAGCAGCCGGGTGAAGTACTCCTTGTTGTGGCCGGCCGACCAGGGGGCGACCGCGCCGGCCGCCAGCGACAGCGACGGGTCGGGGACGACCAGGTCGGGGTCGACCTCCTTGCGGGTGCCCAGGCCCGAGCACTGCGCGCAGGCGCCGTACGGGGAGTTGAAGGAGAACGACCGCGGCTCGAGCTCCTCGAACGACAGGTCGTCGTAGAGGCAGGCCAGGTGCTCGGAGTACATCCGCTCCCGGTCGGGGCCGGCGGGGTCCCGGTCGACGAAGTCGATCAGCGCCAGGCCGCCGCCGAGGCCGAGGGCGGTCTCGACGGAGTCCGTCAGCCGCTGTTTGGCGGACGCCTTCACCGCCAGCCGGTCGACCACCACCTCGATGGTGTGCTTGCGCTGCTTCTCCAGCTTCGGCACGTCGGTGAGCGCGTGGACGCCGCCGTCGACGCGTACCCGGGCGAAGCCCTTGGCCTGCAGCTCCGCGAACAGGTCGACGTACTCGCCCTTGCGCCCCCGCACGAGGGGGGCCAGCACCTGGAACCGGGTGCCCGCGGGCAGCTCGAGCAGGCGGTCGACGATCTGCTGCGGGGTCTGCCGGGAGATCGGCCGGCCGCATGTCGGGCAGTGCGGCCGGCCCGCCCGCGCGAACAGCAGCCGCAGGTAGTCGTACACCTCGGTGATCGTCCCGACGGTGGAGCGGGGGTTGCGCGAGGTCGACTTCTGGTCGATGGAGACCGCCGGTGACAGGCCCTCGATGAAGTCGACGTCGGGCTTGTCCATCTGGCCGAGGAACTGGCGGGCGTAGGCCGACAGCGACTCGACGTACCGCCGCTGCCCCTCGGCGAAGATCGTGTCGAACGCGAGGCTGGACTTGCCCGAACCCGACAGGCCGGTGAAGACGATCAGCGAGTCCCGCGGCAGGTCGAGGTCGACGTCACGCAGGTTGTGCTCTCGCGCGCCGCGCACGACGAGACGGTCTGCCATCGTGGGAATCCTTCGCGCTCTGCTCTTGAGGATGGGGCTCTCGAGTACGGGACCAGGCTCGGGGCCAGGCCAAGCGTGGGGCTTGGGACCAGGGACCGGCCGTGCCACGGCCGGACGTGGCATCCGCCGCGCCTGCCATGCTACGGACCGGCTCCGACAGTTCCGGAACGGAGGATGCCGGAGCGCAGGATGATGAAACCCGCACAACCGACAGCCGGCGAGGGATGATGGGACACGAGATCAACGGCGACGGCTACACCGGCGCGGTACGTGTCGGTGGGCCGGCGGACGTCCGGACGCTGCCCGGACTGGTCATTTCCAAGGTCGCGGTCGGCCCGATGGACAACAACGCCTACCTGCTGCGATGTGCCGCGACGGGCGAACAGCTCCTGATCGACGCCGCGAACGAGCCCGGCACGCTGCTGGCCCTCGCCGGCGACGGCGGCCTTGCGACCGTGGTGACCAGCCATCGCCACGGCGACCACGTGCAGGCGCTGTCCGCGGTGGTCGCGGCCACCGGCGCGCGCACGGTGGCGCATCCCGACGACGCCGGCGCCATCCCGGTGGCGACCACGGCCCTGGTGCGCGACGGCGACGAGGTGACCGTCGGCGAGGTCACCCTGCGGGTCATCCACCTGGTCGGGCACACCGCCGGCTCCATCGCGCTGCTCCACGGCGCCGGCACCGCGGCGCCGCACCTGTTCACCGGCGACTGCCTGTTCCCCGGCGGCCCGGGCGCCACGTTCGGGGATCCCGTCGCGTTCAGATCCCTCATGGACGACCTGGAGAGCAAGGTCTTCGGCCCGCTGCCCGACACCACCTGGATCTACCCGGGGCACGGCCACGACACCATCCTCGGCGCGGAACGCCCCCACCTCGCCGAATGGCGTGCCCGCGGCTGGTGACCGGCCACCCCGCCTTCGGCGAACGAGAATCGGTGGTGTGGCGGAACCGGACCGGGGGGCGGGCCAGGCGTTCGCGGGCAGGACCCCGTGGCCGGGCGGCCGGTCGCCGCTGCGGGAGTTCCTGCGCACCGAGACCGGCGGTGCCGCGGTCCTGCTGGCGGCGACGCTCGCCGCCCTGATCTGGGTGAACGTCGCCGCCGCGTCGTACGAGACGGTCTGGGGAACCGAGCTGTCGATCGGGATCGGCCGCTGGGGCGTCGCGCAGGACCTGCGGGAATGGGTCACCAACGGGCTGATGGCGCTTTTCTTCTTCGTCGTCGGGCTGGAGACCCGGCGCGAGTTCGACATAGGCGAACTGCGGGAACGACGCCGCCTCGCCCTGCCCGTCATGGCCTGTCTGGCCGGGATGGCCGTACCCGTCCTGATCTACCTGGCGGTCAACGCGGGGGAACCGTCCGCGCGCGGCTGGGGGATCACGATGTCCACCGACACCGCCTTCGCCCTGGGTGTGCTCGCCGTCGTCGGGCCACGCTTCCCCGAGCGGCTGCGGACGTTCCTCCTGACGCTCACCGTCGTCGACGACGTCGTCGCACTCGTCGTCATCGCCGTCTTCTACAGCGAGGACGTCGTCTGGGGCGCGCTCGCCACCGGGCTCGGCATCTTCGCGGTGATACTCGCGGCGCGGGCGGCGGGCATGCGCTCCGGTGCGGGATACGCCGCGCTGGGGCTCGCGGCCTGGGCCGCGCTGTTGCGCTCCGGGATCGACCCGATCGTCATCGGGCTCGCGATGGGCCTGCTGACCTACGCCCACCCGGCGGGGCGCGGCGACCTGGAGCGCGCCACCGACCTGTTCCTGTCGTTCCGCGAGCAGCCGACACCGGAACTCGCCCGCAGGGCCCGGGTCGGCGTCTGGTACGCGATCTCGCCGAACGACCGCCTCCAGCAGATCTTCCACCCGTGGACGAGCTACCTTGTCGTCCCGCTGTTCGCGCTGGCGAACGCCGGGGTCGAGATCAGCGGCGACGTCCTCGGCCGCGCGCTGCACTCACCCGTGACGCTCGGCGTCGTCGCCGGCTACCTGCTCGGCAAACCGGTGGGCATCGTCGGCTCGGTGTGGCTGGTCAGGGCGGTCACCCACGGCCGGGTGCGCCTGCCCGTCGGCTGGGACGCGATCACCGGTGCCGGGGTGCTCGCCGGGATCGGCTTCACCGTGCCGCTGCTGATCGCGACGATGGCGTTCACCGGCGAGCGCCTCGCGGAGGCGAAGATCGGTATTCTGATGGCGGCGCTCGCCGCGTCCGTGCTCTCCTGGATCGTCTTCCAGGTGGCGGGCATGTTGCCGGCGCGGATGCGGGCCCGCGCCGAACGCGGCGTATCCGAGGTCATCATCGACCTCGCCGAGCCCGTCGACCCGGGGCGCGACCGGATCCGGGGGCCGCTCGACGCCCCGGTGACCCTCGTCGAATACGGCGACTTCGAGTGTCCCTACTGCGGCCGGGCCGAGGCCGTCGTCCGCGAGCTGCTCGCGGATTTCGGCGATCTGCGCTATGTCTGGCGGCACCTGCCGCTGACGAAGGTGCACCCCCATGCCGAGTACGCGGCCATCGCGGTCGAGGCCGCGGCCGAGCAGGGCGCGTTCTGGGAGATGCACGACCTGCTCTTCGATCACCAGTCGGCCCTCACGGTCAGAGATCTGCTGCGGTACGCGGGCGAGCTGGGGCTCGACCTCGAGCGGTTCCGGGCCGACCTGCGCGCCAGGGCCGGTGCCGACCGGGTCGAGCGCGACATCGCCTCCGCCGACGTCAGCGACGTCTCGGGAACACCGACGTTCTTCATCAACGGCCGGCGCCACCACGGCGCCTACGACGCCGCGACCCTCACCCTGGCCATAACGGCCGCCCGCCAGACAGCCAGGCAGTGACGAACAGTGACGGAAAGCCCGGAGCGGCCGTAGGAGCGGCCGTAACCGCAGCCAGCCCAGCCACTGTCGCCTCGGACACAGAGACGGGCCCTTCACCATGCCGTTGCGGCAGAGTATCCAACCGGAGCGGAGCATCCTCCAGGCGGGCCCGTGGACGGGCCGCGCGGGCGGTGGGTGCGACACTCGGGCGGTCTCGGGGCGCCTGTGGCGGCCCGGGGAACTAGCCTGGTGGCCATGTCCGCATCCCGGCTGATCCGTATTGGTACCCGTTCCTCCCCGATGGCCCTTGCCCAGGCCGAGCGGGTCCGCGCGGAGCTGACAGCCCGCAGTCCCGGTCTCACCGCCGAGATCGTGCCCATCACCACCAGCGGGGACAGGTGGACGGGCCCGCTGTCCGCGCTCGGTGGCAAGGGCGCCTTCACCAAGGAGGTCGACGAGGCACTGCTCGCCGGCCGCGCCGATCTCGCCGTGCACTGTATGAAGGACGTCCCCGGGGACCGCCCGGTCCCGGCCGGCACCGTCTTCGCCGCCTACCTGCCCCGGGACGACATCCGCGACGCCCTGATCCACCCCGGCGGCCGCACCCTGGACGAGCTGCCCGTCGGCGCCCGGGTCGGTACCTCCGCCGTGCGCCGGATCGCCCAGCTCGCCCAGTCCCACCCGCATCTGGAGACCGTGCCGATCCGCGGCAACGCCAACACCCGGCTGGCCCGGCTGGACGCCGGCGCGGCCGACGCGCTGCTGCTGGCCGTCTCCGGCCTGGAACGCATCGGCCAGGCGGGCCGCATCACCGAGATCCTCTCGGTGGAGGCGATGTGCCCGCCGATCGGCGCCGGCGTGCTCGGCTTGCAGTGCCGCGAGGACGACACCGACACCGCCGAGCTCGTCGCCGGCATGGACGACCTCGACGCCCGGCGGCAGGTCAGCGCCGAGCGCATGCTCCTGCACGTCCTGCAGGGCCACTGCAACTCGCCGATCGCCGGGCACGCCCACACCGAGCCCGACGGGCGGCTGTCCCTGCGGGCGAAGGTGTTCAGCCCCGACGGCAAGACCGTCCTGGACGCCCACGAGTGGGGCCCCGGCGCGGACCCGACGACCCTGGGGGCGTCGGTCGCGGTGGCGCTGCTCCGCCAGGGCGCCCAGGACCTCCTGAACGCCATCCCGCACTGAACGGACCGGAAGGAGAGGCCCGTTCAGTGCGGCCGCCGGGCCGCGGGCCCGGCGGTCAGGTGCCGAGCTCGCCTCGCTGCCATGCCCGCACCCGGCTGATCGTCCCGATCGCGCGGGTCCCGGCGGCGTGCGGGCGGACCGCGCCGATCCACCGGTCGGCCTTCGCCGACAGCGCCCCGGTACGGCGGCGCAGCGAGATGGTGACGGCCTCCTCGACGAGTTCGGCCGACCGTTCCAGGTCGAGGCGCCCACCGCTGAGGACGAGCGCGGTGGCCAGCGTGAAGCGGACACCTGACGACCAGCCGGGCATGTCGACCGCGTCGAAGACAGGCACACAGCACCGGTAGAGACTCTCGGCACGGCGGACCCGGCCGACGAGCGCGTTCGCGGTCAGCGCCCGCTCCTTGGCGTCCGCCGGATGGTAGCTGGTGAAGAACAGCCCGGGCATGCCCTGCTCGGCGGCGGGCAGCGCGCCGGCCGCCGCCAGGGCGTCGTCGGTCTGCTGCTCGACGATGTCCGGGTGCGCTCCGGCCAGCGCGTTGGCCTGTACCTGCCGGGCCAGCAGCGCGGCGGCGACAGGGCCCTCGGGACAGCGCCGCAGCCCGTCCATGATCATTTGCAGGGCCTCCGTGGGCCGGCCCGCCTCCATCGCGATCGCAGCCTGCTTCCGGCGGGCCGAACCGATCATGATCCGGTCGTGGGACGCCACCGCCATCCGGTAGGCGCTGTCGGCGATACGTTGCGCCGTGTGCAGGTCGCCGGCCATGGCGGCCAGGTCCGAGCGGGTGATGGCGATCCTGGCGGCGAGCCCGTCGAACACCATGGCCTGCGTCCGGCTCGGGTTGCGGCCGGCGCGCAGCGCCGCGGCCCTGGACTCGATGGCCCGGGCGATCTCGCTGGACTCCGCCGGCGGGCGCATGTTCACCTCGACGAGGAGCACGCCGAGCTCCTCGTCGAGCTCGTGCACTCCTGACTCGAAGTCGTCACTGAACGGCGGGGTCACAGGATCTCCGGCAGGAACGGCTGGCCTCCCGTGCGGGAGCCTGGAGCCGTCCACGCGGACGTCCGCCTCCTGTGCGCCTGCAGCGTCCGGCTGCGGCACCGGCTTGTCCAAGAGTCGTTACTCCTTGTGTCTGACAGTGATGTCATAGGTGCGATAGCGACCGGACAAGCCTCCCATGAGTGAACTATTGGGCGCCAAAACAATCATCTGATCTTGCGGATAGCACCGGTTGCACAATAAAGATCAAATTGCAGAGAGGTGTCGTCAACAATGTTGACTACACTGTAGTCTCCCTGAGAAGATCCCGGCAGGACGCCGACACGGCCGATCCCGGACAGTCCAGGCCCGCCTCGACCGGGCCGCCCGATCCCGAAGGAAGACGCCACGGCGATGGAGACCGCGCAGCCCCGCCACACCCGCACCCCTCGCGGCACGCTGTCCCGGCAGCTCCTCCTCGACACCGCGATGGAGATCGTCGACATCGGCGGGGTCGGCGGCTTCAGCATGCGGGCCCTGGGCGCGCGCCTGAACATCGACCCGACCGCCGTCTACCGGCACTTCCGGACCAAGAACGAGCTGCTGGAGGCGCTCGCCGACCGGGTCGTGCGCGGCGACGAGCCCCTCCCCCACACCGGCGATCCCCGGGCCGACCTCAGGGAGACCTTCGCGCAGCTGCGCGGATCGCTGCTGCGGCATCCGACGCTCGCGCCCATCGTGCTGCGCCGCCCGCCCGGCGGGGAGGCCAGCTGGGAACGGACCAACCACGCGATCGGCCTGCTACGGGAGGCGGGCCTGCCCGACCGCCAGGCCTCCGACGCCTACACGACCCTGCTCTTCTACACGCTCGGGCACGCCCTGACCGAGGCCCGGCACACCGCGGCGACCATCGCCAGAAAAGGACCGGACGCCACCGTGACACCGATCACCGCGATCGCTTCGTCAGCGTCCCGCTATCCACACCTCGCCGCGGCCGCCGACCATCTCGCCACGGACATGCAGGAGCAGTTCCACGACGGCATCACCCTCATCCTGTCCGCCCTGGCGATCTGACCGGGCCTCCTGCCGGGCCTCCCGGCGGATCAGCGGCGGTATCCGGACCGGCCGGCAGGCCCGGATCGTCCGGGCTGTCCGACAGCGACGGGACCCAGCGCAGGCGGACGAGCTGGCGGGCCGCGGTGACAGCCTGGTCGGCGTACCGCTCGTAGTACCGGGACAGCAAGGCGAGGTCCACCGCCTGCTGGATGCCGTGGGGCCAGCCGGGGTCGGTGAGGGCGGCCATCAGCCGCCGGTGGATGCGGTCGATGGGCTCGTCGCCCGCGGTGACCTGCCAGGCGGCGGCCGCCGGGTCGTCGGCGCAGATCGCGGTGGCCAGGCTGCTCGCCTGCTCGGCGCACAGCCGGCCGAGCTGGCTGAGGGTGGGACGCAGCCCGACCGGGACCACGACGGCGGGTGCCCGCAGGTCGGCGGTGGCGGCGATGTGGCCGGCGAGCTCGGCCATCCGCTGCACCGCCGCGGCGGTGCGCAGCCCGGCCACGACCAGGTGCAGGTCCCCGGCGACCGGGTTCTGCCGGGCCAGCAGCAGCACCAGGTCCTCGTCGAGGTCCTGACAGCAGTCACGCAGGCAGGCCACCGCGGCGTGCACACCGGCGGTGTCGGCCCGCCCGGTCACCGCGGTGGTCGCGTCGAGGACGATCTGACTGGTCTGCTCGGCAAGGTCACCCAGCATGATCCGCAGACGCCGCAGCGCCTCCGTGTACTCCAGTCGGCGCGGTTCGGGAACGTCCATACCCCCCATCGTCCACTGTGTGCCCGCATACATACAGCCGCACACGCACAGTCGTCGCGGTATCCGCCCGCCACGATCCGAGTCACTCCGAGGAGCCACCCGATCGGTCACGAAGAGCAACCATGCTCAGCGTGCGGCGTAGCCACCCGCAGTCCCGCTACAACCACGGCTCCCGGAGACGGGACGGCCAAGCCAAAAAAACAAAATCAAAACACTGGTTGAACAACCATCGGACGCCTGAAACCGTGAAGCACGGCAAAGCACACCGGAAGCAGGTGCCCACCCACCGGACGACAGCCGGCCAGTCAAAAACCGCGCGACCGTTTCTCCGCACCGTCGGCCTCCACCGAATCGACAGGGACGATCCGCCGGGCCGGGCCGGGCCGGAACCGGTATCCGGTGCGCTACGTGGCATAGTGCTGACCATGGGAATGATACGGGGGAGTCATGATTCCGTTTTTTGACGGCGTAGGCGCTGTTCTCACCCTGCTCCACTCCCTCGCCGTCGATCCCGCGCGACGCCGGTCGGCGCCACTGGTATGCCTGGTCGCCGGCCCGGACAGCGGCCCCTGGCTCACCGAGGTGCGCCAGCGCGTACGCTGGTCCCCGTCGCCGGTGATCCCGCGCGCCTATCTCGACCTGGCGCCGGAAGGCCGCCGGCACTCGACTTCTCCGCCCCTTCCCAGGCCGGACGGCCAGCCGCATGTACTGCCGGTGCTCCAGGCACTCGCCGACCAGCTGGAAACGCAGACGTCCGGCCTGGGATGCCGTTTCCGTACGTACGTGTTCGCGGACTGGCTGACCCGGCAGCAACTCGCTCCTCTTCCCCCTGGCAAAACCCGGAAAGAGGTACTCGGCGAACGCCTGCGGGCCAAGCTCGCGGGCGCCCACAACGGCGCCAACCCACTGCTGGACGGCCTGTCCGGCCTGACCCGGCTGCTGCTGGCCGTGCTCATCATCGTCGGGCCGAGGGCCCGGTTCCGGCTCTGGCAGTCCGGATATATTCCCGTGCCAGGCCTGGTCCGCACCCGCTGGTTCATGAGACAGCGGCTGTTTCCCGCGGAGAACGGGGAGGGATTCGCTTCTTTCGCCGTCCGTCTCGCCGCGGACACCCACCGCGTTCCCGAGGAGGAGGCCCAGCGGGAACATCTGCTGGTCGACGCCTTTCTCCACGACCTGCGGGCCGTCTACCGGCGCCGGTTCTGGCGGCTATGGGCGTGGCGGCGCACCGCCCGGGTCCTGGCTCTCATCGACAACATCGCCGACGACCCGCAGGGCGAGCGGCTCCTGGACATGATCATCACCGTCCGCGACAGCACCCGGAAGAACGACCCCCTCCTGCTGGTCGCCGGCTACCAGGCCGACACCATCCCGCAGCCGCCCCCGCAGCCTCTCCTGTCCGCCGCCAACGCGGCGGACGCGCTCGACGCCTGGAACACTGCCGAGCCACCCAGCGGCGCGGACTGGCGGCTGTGGCTACGGATACCCGCCTTCGCGTCAGCACCGCCGTCCGAGGAGACGGTCGGACCACATGCCAGGGGATGGGGGCAGCACCTGTCCGCGCCAAAGCCTCCGCTATGGGCGCGCCGATGGGCGCTGCGTTCGCTCGCGGTCGTGCTCCTGGCGGCCGTGGTCCTCGGGATTCTCCGGTACGGCACCCACGTATTCGATCATGACGGCTGCTGGTCGCGAACGGGTGTCTCGGTGTCCTGGGTCAACGGCCAGTGCGTCGGCTACAGCGACGGCAGCTACCGGTTCAACGCCGGGAGAAAATCGATTTCCGGCGACCGTCTGCTCGCCGTGCAACAGGAGATCGCTAGGCAGAACCGGTGCGCGGTGAAACTCGCCGCTCTGTCACCGGGTAATATTCCGTACACGCTCATGACGCTGGTCTACTTTGCCGGCCTCACCGGGGAGACCGAAACCGACTGGACCGCGGCACAGGTCGCGGAGCTGGAAGGGCTGTTGACCTGGCAGCACACGCTGAACCAGAAACAGGACATTCCGGAGTGCGGGACGTTAGGAGCTGATTCGTCCGTCCCGAGGATGGCGCTGCGCGTCCTCATCGCCAACGGCGGCAGTCACATGAGGTACGCCGACCTGGTAGCGCGCGATCATCTCGTGCCGCTGGCCGCCCGTCCCCGGGAAAAAGTGCTCGGCGTCATCGGCATGGACCGGAGCAACATGGACACCGGCCGGGCCGTCGCCACACTCGGGAACGCCCG
>NZ_CAKKTL010000110.1:1624-2649 GCF_920664355.1 Protofrankia sp. CiP1_Cm_nod2 | reverse complement strand
TATACCCGTGATCGCCACCACCCTGTCCGGGGACGCCATGGAGATCTTCTCACCGTCCTACTTCCAGATGGTGCCGAACAACCGGCGGGAGGCCCAGCTCGCCACCGCCTATGCCAAGAAAGCACAGCAGGGAATCAGCGTGTACTACCCACGGTCGCCTGGTGATCCCCGCGGCCAGGAGGGGGACCCGGCCGTGGACGACCTCTACGTCTCCACCCTGGTGCAGGACGTCAGGAACGAGGCCACCCGGGCCGGGCTCCGCTACGAACCGCACGGCTGGGGACCCGGGGAGAACACACCGGACTGGTTCCGTGAGCGGTGCGCGGGCGAGAACCAGAGCAATCTGCTCTTCTTCGCCGGCCGGTACAACGACTTCCCCGGCTTCCTCGACGGTATGCGCGCCTGCCTGGACCGGGTCCTCGCCGACGACTCGGTGTCGCGGTACGTGGTCCAGGCGGCAGGACAGTGGAACAACACGACCGCCTTCCGCTTCGTGTCAAAAGGCGCTCCCGTGGTGCTCGCCGGCAAGAAGTGCCTCGACGGGACCCTGACCCAGGGCCTGTTTGTGAGCAGGTCGCTGGAGGACTTCTGTCACCGCCTGAAGAGCATGTACGAGGCGACCGGGAGGGCCCAGCACCAGACACTGTGGGCGGACGAGCGGATCGGCATCTCCTACGATGCCGCCAAGCTGTTCGTCGACATGGTCACCAAGAATACGGCGATCGACAGGACAGGCATCGAGAAGCAGCTGCGGCAGGACTCCCCCACGTCGTGCGAGGACGTGAAGAACTTTCCGGCGACCGCGTGGCCGGGAGCAACCGGATGCAACGACTTCAACGCCTCCCAGATAGCGCAGAGCAAACAGCTGACCGTGATCTACATCGATCTCTCCTGGAAGGAGCTCCCCCCGTACGACCCGTCGAACCAGAACCGGCAGGCCACCGGCGGGCAGCCGTGCCAGTTCGTCATCAGCGGCCGGGAGCCGAAAACCAGCGACGACTGCCTCACGCTCGACAAGTGGCCGC
>NZ_CAKKTL010000110.1:0-1283 GCF_920664355.1 Protofrankia sp. CiP1_Cm_nod2 | reverse complement strand
TCTACCCCACCGCAGGCGGTTGACGGCATGGAACATCCCGGCCCCGCTCCCAACGCACATCCACCGGCAACTTTCAAGATCAAATATGGCGCCAGGAGTCGTCAACAGCGTTGACTACGGCGTGGGCAAAGGAAAAGGACCCCGAACGGGCGGGGTCGGGTGGGGTCGAGAACCGGGTGCCTCAGAACAGCCCGGCGGCGCTGCGGTGGGGCGCGGTGTCCTGGCCGGCCAGCTTCGCGACGGCGTCCCGGGTCGCGATCGACCCCGGGCCGATCCCACTGATACTCAGCGTGGCGGCCGCGGCGGCGAACCGGACCGCGTCGCTGACCGTGCTCCCGGCGTCCAGCGCGATGAACAGCGACGCGGCGAAGACATCCCCGGCACCGGTGTCATCGACGAGACGGTCGGCCGCGATGGCGGCGAACTCCTGCGTCCCGTTCGCGAGCAGGACCTCCGCCCCTCGAGGGCCCTTGGTGACCACGACGACCCCACCGGCGCGGCGCACCGCCTCGGCCACACCGGCCAGATAGGCGGCCTCGTAGTCGGCGAACACCACCGCGTCGATGTTCTTCGCGGTCGCGCCGTCGATGTGCAGCATGTGATGACGGACGAGCCGGCTGGCGTCCCAGGAACGGATCAGGCCCTGCGGAGTGAGCCCGACCAGCCCCCGCGCGCTGCGCCGGACAACATCGTCGAGGACGATCTCCCGCGCGACGGGCGCCAGATGCAGCACCCTGCTCTCCGGGAGCCGGTCGAGCCCCGAGACGGCACCCGCGGACGCCTCCAGCCACTGGGTACGCAGGCTGCCGGCACCGCCGGTGTTGTCGTTGCGGAACCGGGTCGTCTCCGGCGCCGGCTGGATGTAGAGGAACGCCTCCGCCTCGAACGGCGTCCACACCGGTGCCAGTTCCACGTCGCGGCCGCGCCCGACACCGACGGCGCACAGCCCCAGCCGCGCCGCCTGCACCACGGCGTAGACCATGCTCCCGCCGATGGCGAAGGACGAGTCGGGCAGGACGTCAAGTGTCGGGTTCCCCACCGCCAGGTAGTCGACAGGCGTACGGCCGGCCAACGCCTCAGCGGTCCTGATCGTCATGGCGGCAACAGTACTCGTGTCCCTCCCGGGCACTCCGGCGGATGCGCATGCCAGCATGCCATCCGACCGGCCCCGGCCGGGCAGCGGCCGCCGCTCAGGGGAGCTGCTCAGTCGGACGGCCGCGCGGCGCCCGGCACCGTCGTACCGGCCGCCGCCCCGGGCCCGCCGGCCCCGGGCCCGCCGGCGG
>NZ_CAKKTL010000109.1:0-17080 GCF_920664355.1 Protofrankia sp. CiP1_Cm_nod2 | reverse complement strand
CGTCGGGCCCGCCGGGCAGCCCACCGGCCCGCCGCGCCTCGGCCGCGGCCCGCTGCGCCTGGGTCTGCGCGGCGCGGGCGGCGGGGTTGCCCTTGCGCTTCGCGCCCTTGGCCTTCTTGGGGGCCTTACGGGCCGCGGCCGACTTCCCGCGCAACGCCCCACCGGGCATGCCGAGGCCGCCGGCCATCTGCTTCATGACCTTGCGCGCCTCCTCGAACCGGTCGAGGAGCTGGTTGACCTCGGTGACGGTCACCCCGGAGCCGCGGGCGACCCGCGCCTTGCGGGACGCCTGGAGGATGCGTGGATCGTCCCGCTCGGCCGGCGTCATCGACCGGATGATCGCCACCACCCGGTCGACGTCCCGGTCGCCGATCTGGGCGAGCTGCTCCTTCATCTGCCCCATCCCGGGCAGCATTCCGAGCAGGTTGGCGATCGGCCCCATCTTGCGGACGGTGAGCATCTGCTCGAGGAAGTCGGAGAGGGTGAACTCGGCGGCGGCCATCTTCGCCGCCATCGCCTCGGCCTGCTCGGCCTCGAAGGCCTTCTCGGCCTGCTCGATGAGGGTGAGGACGTCGCCCATCCCGAGGATGCGCGAGGCCATCCGCTCGGGGTGGAAGACGTCGAAGTCGTCCAGCGCCTCACCGGTGGAGGCGAACATGATCGGACGGCCGGTCAGGTGCGCGACCGACAGCGCGGCACCGCCGCGGGCGTCACCGTCGAGCTTGGTGAGCACCACCCCGGTGAAGCCCACCCCGTCGGCGAACGCCTGCGCGGTGGTGACGGCGTCCTGGCCGATCATGGCGTCGACGACGAACAGGATCTCGTCCGGGGAGGTCACGTCCCGGATGTCGGCGGCCTGGCGCATCAGCTCGGTGTCCACGCCGAGCCGGCCGGCGGTGTCGACGACGACCACGTCGTGCAGGCGGCGGCGGGCGTGCTCCACGGCGTCGCGGGCGACCGCGACCGGGTCGCCCACACCGTTGCCGGGCTCGGGGGCGTACACGTCCACGCCGGCCCGGCCGGCGACGACCTGAAGCTGCGTGACGGCGTTCGGCCGCTGCAGGTCGGCGGCGACAAGGAGCGGGGTGTGGCCCTGCTCCTTCAGCCACCGGCCGAGCTTGCCGGCCAGCGTCGTCTTGCCCGTCCCCTGCAGGCCCGCGAGCAGGATGACGGTGGGGGGCGTCCGGGCGAACCGCAGGGTGGCCGTCCCGCCGCCCAGGATCGTGACCAGCTCCTGGTTGACGATCTTTATGACCTGCTGGGCGGGGTTCAGCGAGGCCGAGACCTCCTCGCCCCTGGCCCGCTCCCGGACGGCGCCGATGAAGGCTCGGACCACCGGCAGGGCGACGTCGGCCTCCAGCAGGGCCACCCGGATCTCCCGGGCGGCGGCGTTGATGTCGGCCTCGGACAGCCGCCCCTTGCCACGCAGTGACGAGAATGCCTTGTCGAGACGGCTGGACAGGGTGTCGAACACGCGCACACTCCGGGATCGCTGGCGGACCGCACTTCTCAGGGTACGCACCCACCGGCCCGAGCCGGAGCCGGACCACTCACCACCGCCCGCCCCGACGGGACTCCCGACGGAACAAAGAAGATCATCAAGCCCTGGCGAGGCGCACCCACACGACGATCACAGGCGGGCCTGCCGTGATCTCCGCCCTCCACACCGAGGATGGCGGGCACACCTCGCCGGACGTCATCCGCCCCGGCCGTCGCCACCGGCCGGGAGTGAAATCCTCACCCCGGCACTGTAGGTCGCGGCATGCGGGTACGGAAGAAGCCCGGCACCGGACGCAGTGGCCACACCGTGGTCCCTGGACCGGTTCCGCCCCCGCTCACCCGCTTCGCCGCGTTGTTACGTTCCGATGTTGCGTTTCAGGATTCTGCCGCCCGCGTGCCGCGGCTCAGGCCGCCGGGTCCCCGAGCAGCGCGTCGACGAACGCCTCCGGCTCGAACGGGGCGAGGTCGTCCGGGCCCTCCCCCAGGCCGACCAGCTTCACGGGGACGCCGAGCTCCCGCTGGACGGCGATCACGATGCCGCCCTTGGCGGTGCCGTCGAGCTTGGTCAGCACGACCCCGGTGATGTCCACCGCCTGGGTGAAGACCCTGGCCTGCTCCACCGCGTTCTGGCCGGTGGTCGCGTCCAGCACCAGCAGCACCTCGTCGACGGGGCCGAGCTTGGCGACCACCCTCTTGATCTTGGAGAGCTCGTCCATCAGGCCGGTCTTGGTGTGCAGCCGGCCCGCGGTGTCGATCACCACCGTGTCGGCGCCGTCGCTGATCCCCCGCTTGGCCGCATCGAAGGCCACCGACGCCGGGTCGCTGCCCTCGCCGCCGCGGACCGTGCGCGCCCCGACCCGGCTGCCCCAGGTCTCCAGCTGGTCGGCGGCGGCGGCCCGGAAGGTGTCCGCCGCGCCCAGCACGACTGTCCGGCCGTCCGCCACGAGGAGCCGGGCGATCTTTCCGCAGGTCGTGGTCTTGCCGGTGCCGTTCACCCCGACGACGAGGATGTTCGCCGGCCGGTCCGGCGCGGACGCCCGTACCGTGCGGTCGGTGCTGGTGCCGATCTGGGCGAGCAGCTCGTCGCGCAGCAGGGCACGGACGTCCTCGGGCCGGCGCGCGCCGAGGACCTTCACCTTCGTCCGCAGCGACGCGACCAGCTCCTCGGTGGGCGTGACGCCGACGTCGGCGACCAACAGGGTCGTCTCGACGTCCTCCCAGGCCTCCTCGTCGAGGTTGTCCCCGGACAGCAGCAGCAGCAGGCCACGGCCCAGGCTGCTCTGGGAGCGGGCCAGGCGGGCGCGCAGCCGCACCAGCCGGCCCGCGGCCGGAGCCGGCACCTCCAGCTCCGGCGCCTTCTCCAGTTCCAGCTCGTACAGCCCGGCCTCGGCGGTCTCGGCCCCGCTGGGGGGCGCGGGGATACCGAGACCGGCTGGGAGATCGACCGTGTCGAACGTCCGGCGGGGGGAGTCCCGCGGCACCTCGGCGTCGTCGCCCACCCCGGGCGCGTAGTCCGTACCCGGCTGTGGCCGGTCTGGGGCAGCCTGGCCGGGGGCAGCCTGGCCTGGGGACTGGCCGGGGGCGGCGCCGCCCGCCCGCCCGCGGCGGCGGGTGCCCACCACCAGGCCGGCGGCCGTGACGATGGCGAACACGACGATCGCGATAATGATGAGGACGTACTCCACGCCTTCGATCCTGGCAGACCAGGCGTGCCGCGCTCAGGCCGAGGCTCAGGCCGAGGCGCGCTCGCGCAGCCGCTGGCTGATCACCGTGGTGACCCCGTCACCACGCATCGCCACCCCGTAGAGCGCGTCGGCGATCTCCATCGTGCGCTTCTGGTGGGTGATGACAATCAACTGGGACTTCTCCCGCAGCCCCTCCAGCGCCTCCAGCAGGCGGCCGAGGTTGCGGTCGTCGAGAGCCGCCTCGACCTCGTCGAGGACGTAGAACGGCGACGGGCGGGCCCTAAAGATCGCCAGCAGCAGCGCGATCGCTGTCAGCGACCGCTCACCACCCGACAGCAGCGACAGCCGCTTGACCTTCTTGCCCGGCGGCCGGGCCTCCACCTCGATACCCGTCGTGAGCATGTCATCGGGGTCGGTCAGCACGAGCCGGCCCTCGCCGCCGGGGAAGAGGGTCGCGAAGACCGTCTCGAACTCCCGCGCGGTGTCCGCGAACGCCACCCGGAAGACCTCCCGCACCCGCTCGTCGACCTCCGCGACGACCAGCAGCAGGTCACGGCGGGTGTTCTTGATGTCGTCGAGCTGGGCGGAGAGGAACGCCGCGCGCTCCTGCAGCGCCTCGAACTCCTCCAGCGCCAGCGGGTTGACCTTGCCCAGGCGGTTGAGCTGCTTCTCCGCGGTGGCCGCCCGCGCCGCCTGCTCGGCCCGGTCGAACGGGACGGGCTCGCCGTCGGGGGTGTCCGGCGGCACCGGGACGTCCGGCCCGTACTCGGCGACCAGGTCGTCGGCGGCTATCCCGTGCTCGTCCATCGCCTTGGTCTCCAGCGTCTCGACCCGCAGGCGCTTCTCGGCGCGGGCGAGCTCGTCGCGGTGGACGTCGTCTCGCAGCGCGGCGAGCTCGGCGGCGAGCGTGCGGACCCGCTCCCGGACGCCGGTCAGCTCGGACTCGGTCCCCCGGCGCAGCGCCTCGACACGCTGGCGTTCGGTGTCGGCGGCGACGAGGGAGTGCTCCAGGGCGGTCAGGGCCGTGTCGGCGGCGTCGGCGGCCGCCGCGGCCACCGCCGCCTGGCGTTCCCGGACCTCCCGGCGGCGCGCCGCGGCCATCCGCGCGGCGCGTTCGTTCGCGGCGGAGCGCACCAGCGCGTCCGCCCGGCCGGCCAGCGCCCGCGCCCGCTCCTCGCTGGTGCGCACGGCGAGCCGGGCCTCGACCTCCTCGGCGCGCACCGCCGAGGTCGCCGCGACCAGCCGGTCGCGTTCGGCTGACGAACGTTCCCCCGCCTCCGGTTCGTCCGAGGCGGCGGCCAGCGCCGCCTCCAGCTCCGCCAGCGCGCCATACGCCTGGTCACGGGCTGTCTCGGCCTGGGCGCGGGCCCGTTCGAGACGTTCGGTCTCGGCCGCGCCGGAGCGGTTCGCCCGCTCCAGCTGGGACAGCTGCTCGGAGAGCGCGCGGTGCCGGGCGTCGGCGGTGTGCAGCGCCGCGAGCGCCTCGTCGATCCCGCCGCGGGCCCGGGCGACCTCCTCCCCGGCGGCGGCGACCGCCCCCCGGGCGTGCTCCCCGCGGCCGGCCGCGGCGATCATCTGGCTCTCCGCCTCCTCGGCGGCGGCCTGCAGCTCCAGCAGGGACGGTGCCCGGGCGCTGCCGCCGGTGGCCAGCGCCGGCCCGATCACGTCCCCGGCCCGGGTGACCGCCCGGATGCCGGGATGCGCCCGGACCACCTCCGCCGCGGCCGCGAGGTCGTCGACCACCAGGGTGGCGGCGAGCATCCGCGCGACGGCCTCGGCATAACGCGGGTCACCGACCCGCACGAGATCGGCAGCGGGTACGCCACCGCCGCGGGCTTCCGGTGGCAGGGCTCGCGCCGGGTCGGCCACGGCAGCGGCCACCGCGGCGTCCGCCGCAGAACCGTCGGCGGGGGCCGCGGCGGCGACGACCAGGGACACCCGGCCGGCGTCGACCGCCCGCAGCCACTCGAACGCGGCGGTGACGTCGCCGGCGACGGCGACGGCGACGGCGTCGGCGGCCGGGCCCAGCACGGCCGCGACGGCCACCTCCGCCCCCGGCTCGACCGACAGCCACCCGGCCAGCCGGCCGAGGATGCCGGTGGGCGGCTCGGCACGAACCCCGGCGCCCGCGGCGGCGGTGTCAGCGGTGTCAGCGGTGTCAGCGGCGGCCCGGTCCTGCCCGGCGGCGGCATCCCGGCCGATCTTCCCCTTTTTCTTTTTCCCTCTGCCGGCCTGGTCCCCTCTGCCGGCCTGGTCCCCTCTGCCGGCCTGGTCGGCGGGCGGGGGCGTCCAGGTGCCGGCGGCGGCGTCCAGCAGCGCCGCGGCGCCGTCGCGCGGGGTCAGTGACAGGGTCAGCGCCTCCCGGCGGGCCTGCCAGGACGCCCGGTCGCGTTCGGCGGAACGCTCCTGCCCGCGCAGCTCCTCCAGCCGCTCGGTGGCGCTGGCGTGCACCGCCACCGCCTCCTCGCGACGCGCGGTGAGCTCGCCGCGGGTGGTCTGGATGCGGACGAGCTCCGACTCGAGCGCGATCCGCTGGTCGCTGGTCTCCCCGCCGCGCAGCCGGGCCGCGTCCACCGCCTCGGACATCCGGACGATCTCTGTCTCGGCGCTGGCGGCCCGGGATCTGGCGGCCTCGACCCGGCCGGCCAGCCGGGCGAGGTTCTCCCGTCGGCTCGACGCCTCCCGCGCGGCCGCGACCAGCGCCTTCTCCTCCTGGACGAGCGCGGCTTCGAGCCGCGCCCGGCGGGTGACGACCTCCTCGAGGCCGTCCCGGTCGGTGTCCAGCCGGGTCAGCAGCGCGCTCTCCTGCTCCCGGACCGCGGCGGCCTCCTGCTCCATCTGCTCGGGGTCGCGACCGCTGCGTTGCTCCTCGGCGCCGGCCCGCAGCAGCCGGGCCCGCTCGGCGGCCAGCGACCGGGTGCCCCGGATACGTTCCCGCAGGGACACCAGGGCATGCCAGACCTCGCCCGCGGCGGCTGCCTGCGGGGTCACCGCGGCCAGCGCCGCCTCCAGCTCCTGCTCGCGCCGCTGGCCCTCGGCGTGGGTGCGGCCCACCGTGGCCAGCCGGGCCCGCAGCGCCTCCTCGTCCCGGATGTCGGTTGCCAGGTCCCCGTGGGCCGTGACGATGTCGTCGGCGAGCAGCCGCAGCCGGGAGTCACGCAGCGACGCCTGGATGACGCCGGCCTTACGGGCGATCTCCGCCTGCCGGCCGAGGGGGCCGAGCTGACGGCGCAGCTCGGCGGACAGGTCGGTGAGCCGGGTGAGGTTGGCGGCCATCCCCTCCAGCTTGCGCAGCGCCTTCTCCTTGCGCTTGCGGTGCTTCAGGACGCCGGCCGCCTCCTCGACGAAGGCGCGGCGGTCCTCCGGGCGGGCGTGCAGGACCGCGTCGAGCTGCCCCTGCCCGACGATGACGTGCAGCTCGCGGCCGATCCCGGAGTCGCTCATGAGCTCCTGGATGTCCAACAGCCGGCAGGTGCTGCCGTTGATCGTGTATTCGCTCTCGCCGCTGCGGAACATCAGCCGGCCGACGGTGACCTCGCTGTAGTCGATCGGCAGGGCACCGTCGGTGTTGTCGATGGTCAGCAGCACCTCGGCGCGCCCCAGCGGCGGCCGCGACGGGGTGCCCGCGAAGATGACGTCGGACATGGTGCCGCCGCGCAGCGCCTTGGCCCCCTGCTCGCCGAGGACCCAGGCCATGGCGTCGACGACATTGCTCTTGCCGGAGCCGTTCGGCCCGACCACGCAGGTGATACCGGGCTCGAGGTGCAGCGTCGTCGAACTCGCGAACGACTTGAAACCCCGCAGGGTGAGGCTTTTGAGGTGCACCGGTCTCCGACAGCTGTCGCAGGGAACGGGCCGCGGACAGTTGGCCGCACGGTGTGACCGGCTGTCATGTGACCGGCTGCCGGGTCCGTCACGCGTGCCTAGGCCCGTCTCCGCCACCATGCCCGAGAGGACGATCGAGTACTCACGATACTGCGGTGCCCGGCAGTGGACGGGGGCCGGGTGCGGTGGCCCGGCAGTGGCCGGCGGGGGCCGGCAGGACCGGGGCGCGCGGACACCGGAAGGTGAATCGCATCACCGACAGAAATCGACGTAGTTCGCAACGTCACAGGCATGGCGGGAAACCTCGACGGGAGGTTTCATGAATGCCGCCGACAACACAAAGGGACGTTCCCCATGAAGAGAAACGTCCCTTGGGTCCCGCTGCGGGTCCAGGAGGATCAGGTCAGCGCGGGCTCTGCCTCGAACGCTCGGAGTTCATCCGAGACATCGACCCCTTCAAGAGCATCATTGAGAGCGCGGCTACGCGCGAGCTCGTCCTCCAGTTCTGCTACACGCGCACGAAGTCGGCGTACCTCATACGACAAACGAACATCGCTGCCAGAGCCGACGTGGCCGAAAAGGGCCTTCGCCATGATAGTGGTCCTCCACGATGAGTGACCGAGCGGGTGCGGGATGCGCTGCGGCCTGGCCGACCAGCTCAGGCAGACCACACGACGCACCAGACAATGAATCGAGGATGGCACGCCTTGCGACCGAAAGTCAAGACGATGCCATACCCCACTCGACGGCGACGGCGTTTTGTCGAGATGAGGACACCCGGGCCTGTCGGTGTGTCCGCCGGCACGACGGACACACATGTCACCGGGTTGTCATGCCATCGGCGCCGACACGGCCGGTCAGCCGGCCGATACGCGCCGATGCTGTTACCAGCCCGGTACGCACGAGCCCACTGGCATCCGGCCGCGGCCCACCCGCGCACCGGAGACGGACGATTGATGCCGGACCGGACGATTGGCCAGCGCCAACAAACGCGTCACTTACGAACAAAATTCAGCAGGTCACCCCTGGGCGGCGACCAGGAGTACGTCACCTGCGTCGTCCGGCCGGGTGTGTGTCCCGCCCGCAGCATTTCCAGCAGGGTCCGGCAGGCCGCGCGCGGGCCCTCGACAATCACTTCGACCCGGCCGTCCGCGAGGTTGGTCGCGGAGCCCACCAGCCCGAGCCGACGCCCCCTCGACCGGACGTATGCGCGGAAGCCAACACCCTGCACGGTCCCCGACACCCATGCCGTGAGCCGGGCCCGAGGCTCCTCGGGCGCGCAGGCGGAGCCGCTGACGCCGGCGGACGGATCACGGCCGCCGTGATCAGCGGATCCACCGGGGACCCCACTGGGACCGCCGGGCGGAGAGGCGGGAACGTCACGCATGAAGCCGGTAGGATACCGGATCACTGTGGACACGACACATTCCCCCCGCTTCCGTCAGCCTCGGCCGCGCCGGTACCGCCGCGGCCGGGTCGCGCTGACGACGGTGTGCGCCATCGTCATCCCGTCGACGCTGCTTCTCGGCGGCTGTGGCCAGAACTTCGAGCAGGACGGCGGCGTGCTGCCGGTGCCGAAAGCCAGCACCGAAGGCCTGCGCAGCGCGGTACCTGAGCCCGCGCCCGCCGCGGCCGAGATCATCGGGCCCGGTTACGCCCCGCCCCGCACGTCAGGCCCCACCCAGACAGCGGTCCCCAACCTCCCCGGCGGCAAGTACTGACGCGCCGGCCTGCTGGCCGGCCGCAGCTGTTCCTGGCCGGTCACAGCTGTTTGCGGCGGGGCCTGTCGGCGAGGCGGTTGCCGGTGCCGATATCGGCCCGCTGCCCGGCCTGGAAGCCGGCCGGCCCACCTGAGCCGGACAGGCTGCGCGACCGCGTCGTACGCAGCCGCGGGTAGACCTCGGCGACGTGCCGGTCGACCCTCGCCGACCGGTCGGCGAGGACGAGCTCGACCGACCGGCCGCCGGCATGCCCGGACCGATGACGTTCCCTGGCCCCGGACTCGGCCGCGGTGAGCCGGTTCTGGACGGCGGCGGCGAACCCGGCCATCCAGGACCGGCGGAACGCGCGGGCGTCCTCCGCGGGCGGCACCCGGACCAGCGCGAGGGCGTGCGCCTGCTGGACCAGCAGGGACGTGTAGAGAAGCTGGGCCCGTTCCAGATCGGCCGCCATCCCGAACAGGTGCGCCGCGTGCGCGGTCGCGCCGGCCAGCGGGCTCGTCCGGTGGATCAGCCGGCAGCCGAGCGGGCCGGCGATGGCGGCCAACAGAGCGATCTTGTCCCGGGCGTAGGGATGGTCGATGCCCAGCACGACGTCCCCGGCCGCCGCCGTGGTGGGCACCGCCTCCTCCAGCAGCGCCCGGTCGATGCCGTACTGGGCGATGAGGTCCGCGGCCTTGTCGTTGTAGGACTCCCGGGCCTGTTCGGGCAGGCCCTCGGCCTCGGCCATCGCCAGCAGCTTACGGATCTTTCCCAGGGCGGCATCCGCGTCCATGACGGTTGTCGCGCTCCTTTCACCACCAGCTGTCGGCAACCGCCGCCGGACAGGGCCCGGCGCCTACCAGTGCGCCGCGCCGGGCGGAGCCCGGCCTACCAGTGTGCTTTTCGCGGGCGTGGCTGGCAGCGCGGACAGGTGAAACTGGACCGGTTCATGAAAGCGTCCCGGCGGATCGGGGTCTCGCATCGCGTACAGGGCAGCCCTGCCCGCCCGTAGACCGCGAGCGAACGGTCGAACAGCCCGCTCTCACCGTTGACCGACACGTAGAGCGCGTCGAAAGAGGTGCCACCGGCCTGTAGGGCCTCGAGCAGGACCTCGCGCACCGCTTGCAGCAACCGGTTGAGTTCGCCGCGGGTCAACGTCCCGGTCGGACGCGCATAGTGCAGACCCGCTCGCCACAGTGATTCGTCCGCGTAGATGTTACCAATCCCGCTGGCGAGCGTCTGGTCCAGCAGCGCCCGTTTTATCCCGGTCCGGCGGTGGCGCACAGCCGCGACGAAGCCGGCGTCGGAGAACTCCGGGTCGAGGGGGTCCCGGGCGATGTGCACGATCGGCGCGGGCACGCCCGCGTCGGTCGGGACGACCGCCAGCCCCCCGAAGGTGCGCTGGTCGACGAACCGCAGCTGACGGCCGGCGTCGGTGAAGGTGAAACGCACCCGCAGGTGCGTCTCGTCGGGCTTCTCCGTGGCGACCACCAGCAGCTGGCCGCTCATCCCGAGATGACCCAGCAGCGCGGCCCCGCCGTCGAGGGCCAGCCACAGGTACTTGCCCCGGCGGCAGGCAGCCTCGATCGTGCGGCCGGCGAGCACGGCGGCGAAGTCGGCAGCGCCGGCGGCATGCCGCCGGACCGCCCGGGGATGGGCGACCGCCACCGTGGCGATCGTCCGGCCGGGCAGCGTCCGCTCAAGGCCGCGGCGGACCACCTCGACCTCGGGCAGCTCAGGCATCAGGCAGCTCAGGCATCATCGGGCGGCTCAGGCATCAGGCATACGGGATCGGACAGGCGGGAATCAGGCACGGCCGCCGGTCAGCCGTTGCCCGTGCCCACCGCCGCCTCGGAATGGCCATGGGCGCTCTCGGACGCGGCGTCAGCGGTGGCCCCGGCGGTGTCGGGTGCCACCTGGCCGGGAGCTTCGGCCTCGTCCTCCAGCGCCTGGAAGGCGGCGGCGGCGGCCCGCTGCTCGGCCTCCTTCTTGCTGCCCCCGTCGCCGTGACCGAGCACCCGGCCGGCCACGACGGCCCGGGCGGTGAACCGCTTGGCGTGGTCCGGCCCGAACTCGTCCACCTCGTACTCGGGGGGGCCGAGCAGCAGGCTGGCGGTACGCTCCTGCAACGACGTCTTCCAGTCCAGCCCGGCGCCCCGGCCGGCGGCGACGTCGAGCAACGGGTCGAACAGCCGGTGGACGAACTCGGAGGCGCTCTCCAGACCGGACGACAGGTAGACCGCGCCGATCAGCGCCTCCAGGGTGTCCGCGAGGATGCTGGCCTTGTCCCGCCCGCCGGTGGTCTCCTCGCCGCGGCCGAGCAGCAGGTAGGGGCCGATGCCCTTCTCCCCCAGTGTGCGGGCGACCTCGGCCAGGGCCCGCATGTTGACCACGGACGCGCGCTGTTTGGCCAGCTGCCCCTCGGGCAGGTCGGGATGGCGGTTGAACAGGGCGTCGGTGACGATCAGGCTGAGCACCGAGTCCCCGAGGAACTCCAGCCGCTCGTTGGTCGGCAGGCCGCCCTGCTCGTAGGCGTACGAACGGTGCGTGAGCGCCAGCTCCAGCCGGTCGACGTCGACCGGCACGCCGAGCGCGGCCCGCAGGCCGTCCCGGGGCATCGGCGGAGGCAGGCCGCGGGTCATGACGGCAGCCCGGCCCGGCTGCGGCGGCGGGTGACGAGACCGGCCAGGGCCGCCCGCTGGCACAGCACCCATCCGGAGCGGTCCGCGGCGGACGCCTGCGCGGCCGCCCGCGCGATCGCTCCCGCGATACCCGGACCGGCCGCGCCGGGACCAGGCCCGCCGCCCGCGACGATCACGATCCCGTCGACGCCAACCACGAATGCTCCCTCCTGCGGATACCACCCCGACAGCGCCGGTGACGGCTGGTCGACCGACTTCGCCACCGCCCGCAACCACGAGACCACAACAGCTCCGGTCGAACCGTCGCAGACGACGACATCGACCTGTCCGCCGGCCACCACCGTGGCGGCGTCGACGGCACCGACGAAGTCGAGCTCCAGCCCGGTGAGGAAGTCACCGAACTCGCCGTCGCCGGACCCGTCGGACGCGCTGGCGCCCGGGCCCCCGGCATACGGTTCGCCGGCGCCTGGCCGACCGGTACCCGGTCCGCCGGCGCCAAAGCGTGCTCCGGGGCGACGGACCGGCCCCGCCACCAGCCGGCCGACCCGGGGGCGCGCTACGCCCAGACAGGCCGTCGCGTAGGCCGCGCCGACGATCGCGTGCTGGACGAGCTGGTCGGCCCCGGTGCCGCCGCCGGGGACCGCGCCCGCGTCCAGCAGGACCGTCGGGCTCGACCGGGAGCCGAGCAGCACGGCGAGGGCCTGCCGGGTCGCCCCCGGCACCGGCCCGAGGGTGAACGAGGCGGCGGCCACGAGCGCTTCGGGCGGACCGGCGGAGACGACCGCGTCCGCCACGCCGTCCCTGATCAGCCGGGTCGCGACACGGACCGTGGCATCCCGCCTCGAGCGGACCTCACGGGCCGCGTCCTGGCCAGGACCGATCAGATGGGGCGCTTCGGCCAGCCGTAACCGGCCACCGACGGCGAGCCCGCGCTCGGCCGACAGCCGTTCGGCAACCGCGGCCGGGCCGACGATGCTGACCAGCAGCGACTCGTCGGCGTCCAGCGCGCTACCGATGCCGTCGACGACCGCGTCCGGCGCGCCGTCACCACCGAGCAGATCGACCGCGACGTGTGTCACATCAACTTAGACGTCGAGGACCTGTCGATCGTTGTAACGACCGCACGTCGGGCAGACCGTGTGCGGACGGGTCACGTGGCCGCGGGGGCACTTCGTGAGGGCCGGGGCCTGCGTCTTCCACTGGGCCCGCCGGGAACGGGTGTTGCTGCGCGAGGTCCGGCGCTTCGGGACGGCCACTAGTCCTTCTCCTTGCTCTCTGCGTGGGTGTTGCTCGCTGCGTGGGTGTGCTCATTCGGTGACAGGTTCTCGGCCAGTGGCGGCAGCGCCGCCCACCTGGGATCGGCCCGGGCATGCTCGTGATCGACGTCGGGATCGTCCAGCCGGCCGCCGCAGTCGGCACACAGGCCGGCGCAGTCCGGCCGGCAGCAGGGGGACAGCGGCAGGCTGAGCACCAGCGCGTCGCGCAGCACCGGCTCGAGATCGAGATGGTCGTTCACGACCTGGAAGGAGTCGTCCTCGGGGTCCTCGGGGGCCCGGTCCGGGTAGTAGAACAGCTCGCGGAGACCGACCGTGGTGTCGTCCTCGATCGGGTCGAGGCAGCGCGCGCACTCGCCGGTCAGCGGCGTGAACGCCGTGCCGCTGACGAGCACGCCCTCCATCACGGCTTCCAGGCGCAGATCCAGGTCGATGGGCGCGCCCACCGGGACGTGGATCATCTCGGTGCCCAGCTCCGCCGGAGCGGGCACCCGCGTCACGACGCGCTTCATCGATCCCGCCCGGCGGCCCAGCTCACGGATGTCGAGCACGAGCGGGCCCCGAGGGGCCCGGCGGCGGGATGGCGGCGCGGTCATGGAGGAGGTGCCTGTCGTTGCCACGGATACTGGATTCACAACTCTCGCTGTCACAGGCGGCCGACCGCGGGACGGTGACGCGCTCGTGACCTGTGACTCGTCGGTCAATGGGTTGGTGCCCGGGAATCCAGGTACCGGAGACCACCCTATCCGATCGTCTCGCGAAATCCGCTCACCGTCACCCCGGACGGACCAGGGACCGGCTGTGGCACGCCCACCGGCCTCGGGCCGCCAGCCGGCGGGCGGTCCCCGACAGCCACATCATCCCCGACAGGCCACATCAATGCCCCGTCAATGCCCGGGGCCGGCACGCCCGGGCATCCGGACGGCCCGCGCCCGTCGCCCGCCCGCATGTCACGAAGCGTCGCAATGGCCGCCTCAAGCGCAATGGCCGCCTCAGGGAGACAGATGGAGATCCACGGTGAGCGGCAGGCCATGGCCGGTGGTGGACCAGGGCCATACGCCCTGGCCCAGCGCGAGTGACACCAGCCGTTCAGGGCAGGGGCTGCTCGGCCCAGACGGTCTTGCCGGTGGAGGTATGGCGGACGCCCCAGTTCCGCGAGAGCTGGGCGACGAGGAACAGGCCCCGCCCGCCCTCGTCGCAGCCACAGATCCGATGCGGACGGGGGGAGCCACGGCCGCCGTCGGAGACCTCGCAGATGAGGGCGTGCTCCCGGATCAGGCGCACCGTGATGGGAGCGGCACCGTGACAGACCGCATTGGTGACCAGCTCGCTGACCAGCAGCTCGGTGGTGAACACCGCTTCTTCCAAGCCCCACGCGTACAACTGCCGGGAAACCCCGGCCCGGACCGCGGCGACAACAGCGGGGTCGAGGGGCAGCTCCCAGGTGACGAGCTGCTCCACGGTCGGGGCGTGGGGGTAGGGGGTCACCGGCGTGGCATAGGCCGCATCCGCGGCCGCCTGGCCCGGCAACCGCTACCGGAACAACCGTGGGCACACGTTCCGGGCCGGAATGATCGTTCTGCTACTGGCATTCGCGGATCACATCACACCTTGGTCAGGGCCATCCACGGGATCGATTCCGCGCCGAGGATACGTAGCACGTACGCCTGACGGGTACTGCAACGGATCTCCAGCCGCCCGCCCGGCGGCATTCCGGCCGCCAGCCTGATGATCAGCCCGGCACCATGGGCGTCCAGGAAGGAAAGATCCGTCAGGTCCAGGAGCAGGCGGTCCCCGAACCGGGCGAACGCCCGCTCAAGACCACTGATGAACTGCTCGCGGGTAGATAGATCAACTTCTCCGGCCAGCCTCAGGCCGGAGCCGGTATCCTCGATATCCAGGGATCCGATGCCTTCGAGCACCGTCATGGGGTGGACGCCGTCCATGCGGTCCAGCAGTTCCCTGCTGAAACGCTTCCGGTCGTAGCAGCAGATCACGCTGCACCGCGGATCGGTGAACAAGACCTTGAGCTCATGTTCATAGGCGACAAGCTGGTCGAGATCCATGTCGGGATCCAGCGCCCAGGCCATGTCGGCGCAGGCCCGGAATCCCGGGTACTCCTGCTGGTACGACAGCTCGATCTGCTCCCGGTACCGCTGGATCTGGCCCTCGATGGAGAACCGGGCAGGCGGCAGGTATACCGCTTCGGTGCTCTCGATGTTCAGCTGGCCGCGCTCCCATGCCGGCTCCACCGGCGGGCCACAGGAGTCCAGCCGGGCGAAGATCTCGCTCTTCGAGATGCCGGGACCGGTGACGAGCAGCACCTTCTCGCCCTTGGCGAGCCCCCACTGGCTGTAGGCGGCCAGCGCGCTCCAGCACGCGTCGTCGTCGTCGAAGTTCAGGCATGCATGGTCGCCAAGCCCCATCCGTCCTATGGACACGGCCCGGCGCGGACCAGCACCAGTACTCTGCGTAGACACTCCAAATACAGTTATGACGCCAACCAGTCAAGGATTCACGGTCCGACGACGCTTGTCAAAGGGGGCCCCAGGCCCCGCGGGCACGGCCCCGGGCGGAACGCCGCCCGGGGCCGTGCTTCAGCGGGCGAGACGTTCGCGCAACTGCTTGAGCACCACGTCGGGGACCAGGCCGGACACGTCCCCACCGTAGGTGGCGACCTCCTTGACCAGGCTGGACGACAGAAACGCATACTGCGGATTCGTACTCATAAAGAGGGTTTCGACGCCCGCGAGTGAATGGTTCATCTGCGCCATCTGCAGCTCGTAGTCGAAGTCGCTGACCGCGCGCAGGCCCTTGACGATGGCCTGAATGCCGCGGGCCCGGCAGAAGTCGACGAGCAGGCCATGGGACGACTCGACCACCACGTTGGAATGATCCCGGGCCACCTCACGGATCAGCTCTATCCGCTCCTCCACGGTGAAAAGGTTGGCCTTGTTCTTGTTGATGAGCACGGCTACGACGACCTCGTCGAAGAGCCGACTGGCGCGGACGATGATATCCAGATGACCATTGGTGATCGGGTCGAACGAACCTGGACAGGCAGCCCTTCTCATGATCCAGAACCGTACCAGAGCACCCCCTCACCATACGCGCGATTGCGAATCGTAATGAGTCCGTCCGGCCAGGCCGGCGGGCCGCTGCGGCGCGAGCGCTCCACGACACACACCCCGTCCGGATGCAGCCAGGCACCGGCGATCAGCCCGGCGAGCACGCTGGTCAACGCACTGTCCGGCAGCGCATACGGAGGATCCAGGAACACCGCGTCGAACGCGCACTCCGGCATGATTTCCACCACATGTTGGACCGGCTGCGAAAGGATCTCCACACCGGTGAACCCGAGCGCCGCCGCATTCGCGCGCAGGGTGCGGACCGCCGCCGCCGACCGGTCGACGAACAGGGCGTGGGACGCCCCGCGGGACAACGCCTCGAACCCGACCGCGCCGCTGCCGGCGTAGAGATCGGCGAACCGCGCGCCGCGCAGCTCGACCAGCGAGGCGAGCGTGTTGAACAGCCCCTCCCGCGCCCGGTCGGAGGTCGGGCGGGTCCCGCCGCCCGGCGGCACCCGAACCGGGCGCCCACGCGCGTCCCCGCCGATTATCCTGGTCATTTCCTGTCTTCGCCCCGTCGTTTTTCCTTGTTTTTCTCCGGATTTCCGGTGGCCGGGCGCGCCGGTCGCCGGCACGCGGCCCACCGGCCCCGGCCCACGCCCCGGTCATCCCTCCCCCGGCCCGTCATCCCTTTTCCGGACAGGCGGCTCATCCCTTTTCCAGATAGGCGGCGGCCGTCTCGTCGAGAGTGGCGGCGAGCGCCGCGGCCAGCGCCGGATGCGCCGCCAGCTGCGGATCGGCACCGACGAGCGCGCTCGCCTCGCCCCGCGCGGAGCGGATCAGCTCCTCGTCCTTGAGCAGCTCCAACAGGCGCAGGGAACGCCGGCCGCCGGACTGGGCCGCCCCCAGCACATCGCCCTCGCGTCGCTGCGCGAGGTCGAGACGGGCGAGCTCGGCCCCGTCGGAGGTGGCCGCCACCGCGGCCAGCCGTTCCCAGGCGGGCGAGCCCTCCTGCGCGTCGGTGTACAGCAGGCACCAGCCGGGCGCGCCGCCGCGGCCGACCCGGCCGCGCAGCTGGTGCAGCTGGGAGACACCGAAACGGTCGGCGTCCATCACAACCATCACGGTCGCGTTCGGCACGTCGACCCCGACCTCGATCACCGTGGTGGCCACGAGGACGTCCAGCTCCCCCGCGGCGAACCTGGTCATGGTCTCTTCCTTCTCGTCCGGGGGCAGCCGGCCGTGCAGTGTGGCGACCCGCAGCCCGGCGAGCTCGCCCGCCCGCAGACCGGGGAGCACGTCGAGAACACCCGCGCCCGGCCGGCGGGCGGCCGCCGACGCGTCCCGCGGCGCGGTGCCGCCCGGCCGCGCCCCGCCCGCCGGACC
>NZ_CAKKTL010000108.1:13801-17582 GCF_920664355.1 Protofrankia sp. CiP1_Cm_nod2 | reverse complement strand
TCCCCCCGGACGCGTCGCGGGTGGGCAGCCGTCCCGGACGTGACGTCCGGAGAAAACGCCCACCAGGACACGGGAAACAGCCGGCGGGAAAACAGCGCCGTTCCCGGAATGCTGAACCCGATATCGGCAGCCATTTTCAGCGCAAATGACGGGGCCGGCGGAAGGAAGTAACGTGGAAAGCCGGACGGCCACGGGAGGGCAACGGCGGGCCGGGAAAGGAAAGCCGGTGGCGGAGAATACCGGAACAGCGCACGGCCCCGGCGGCGGCGGCCACGGCCATGACAGCGGTCACGGGCAGCATGCCGGTCACGGGCACGACGTCGCCGCGGACGCGGACCGGCGCTGGCTGATGACCGCTCTCGGCATCATCCTCGCCTACCTCGTCGTGGAGGTCGTCGTTGGCCTGCTCGCGCACTCCCTGGCGCTGCTGTCGGACGCGGCCCACATGCTCACCGACGCGGCGGCGATCGCGCTGGCGCTGGTGGCCCTGCGGGTCGCGGCCCGGCCGGCCGGCGGCGCCTACACGTTCGGCCTGCGCCGGGTGGAGATCCTCTCCGCCCAGGCCAACGGGCTCACCCTGCTCCTGCTGGCCGGCTGGCTCACCGTCGAGGCGATCCGCCGGCTGCTCACCCCGGGTGACGTGGCCGGCGGGCCCGTGCTGGCCGTCGCGCTCCTCGGGGTGGCCGTCAACCTTGCCGCGGCCTGGGCGATGAGCCGGGCCAACCGGACGAGCCTGAACATCGACGGCGCCTTCCAGCACGTTCTCAACGACCTCTACGCGTTCGTCGCCACCGCCGTCGCGGCAGTGGTCGTCCTCGCCACCGGATGGGAGCGCGCGGACACGGTCGCCTCGCTCGCCGTCGTCGTCCTCATGGTCAGAGCCGGCGCCGGCCTGCTGCACGCCTCCGGCCGGATCTTCCTCGAGGCCGCCCCCGACGGGGTCGACCCGGACGGCATAGGTGCCGCGATGGCCCGCCGGCCCGGTGTCAGCGAAGTCCACGACCTGCACATCTGGCAGATCACCTCCGGTGAGCCGGCGCTGTCCGCGCACGTGCTGGTGCATCCCGACGCGGACTGCCACGCCGTCCGGGCCGGGATACACGCCTGGCTGCGCGAGGAGCATCACATCGACCACACCACCCTGCAGGTCGACCATCTGCCCGCCGCGGCGCACCCCACGGCCGGGCAGCCCGACGATCCGCACTGCGCCGCGCCGCACGGCACCACGCACTACGCCGCGCGGCGCGGCGCCGCGAACCCGCGCTGACCGTTACGGATCACCACCTGTGATCCGCCGGTCCCGGCACCGGACGGCCGACTTGCACCGGACGGCCGACGAGGCCTGGCCCATGGCCGCGGCGGCCGGGCCGGGCCGCCGCGGCCATGGGCCGTCGTCAGGCCGAGCTGCGCCGGCTGCGGCGGTTGGCCAGCTCGTCCCCGGGATGACCGACCGTCGCCGGGCCGGGGTGCCCCCCGCGCTCGGGGCGTTCGGGGCGCTCCGTCGGCAGCTGGGACAGCTGCCCGCGCATGTCCTGGACGGCCCGGCCGACCGCGATCGCGAAAACCCCCTGGCCGCCCTGGACGAGGTCGATGACCTGGTCGTCGGAGGTGCACTCGTACACGGTCGACCCGTCGCTGACCAGGGTGACCTGTGCCAGGTCCTCGATCCCGCGCAGGCGCAGGCAGTCGGCGGCGGCGCGGATGTTCTGCAGGGAGACCCCGGCCTCCAGCAGCTTGCGCACGACACGCAGGACCAGCACGTCCCGGAAGGAGTACAGCCGCTGGCTGCCCGAGCCGGTGGCGCCGCGTACGCTCGGCACGACCAGGCCGGTGCGGGCCCAGTAGTCGAGCTGCCGGTAGGTGATGCCCGCGGCCGCACACGCGGTGGGCCCCCGGTAACCGACATCGTCACCGGGCGGCAACGGGAGATCGTCCGGGAAGAGCTGCCCCTGTCCGATCATCGCCATCCGATCATCGCTGTCGTCGTCCCGTCCGCCAGCCAGCCACCCTGAGTTCACTCAACCGCCTCGACTCGACGGTAAGAGCCTCGGGCGATCCCATCAATGATCGCGATCGGCGTGTCCCGTGGCAGACCCACAATGTTCCCAGATCAAGCCTTTGTGAGGATACAGCCGCACACAGCCACAGCGGTCAGCGAACTGTACGAATCGGCTGGAAAGCCTTTCGGCGGCCCGGGAACCGGACGGCTGACGGGGCACGCCGCATGCCAGGGCCCCCGCGTCAGGAGCCTGGCGTGTTGAAGTCCTCCGGCGAGATCGTGTCGAGGAACTCCCGGAACTTCTCCAGCTCGCTCTCCTGCTCCTGTTCCTGCTCCTCCGGCACGGTGATCCCGGCCTCGGCGAGCACCGACTCCTCGCCGTAGACCGGCGCCCCCATCCGCATCGCCAGCGCGATGGCGTCCGACGGCCGGGCCGAGACCTCGACCCCGTTGCCGAAGACAAGTGTGGCGAAGAACACGCCGTCCTGCAGATCGTTGATGGTCACCCTGGTGAGCTCGGTCCGCAGGGCACGCAACACGTCACGCATCAGGTCGTGCGTCATCGGGCGGGCGGTCGTGATGCCCTCCTGGGCGAAGGCTATGGCCGTCGCCTCCACCGCGCCGATCCAGATGGGCAGGTAACGCTCACCGCCGACCTCCTTCAACAGGACGATCGGCTGCTTCGACGGAAGCTCGACACGAACGCCGACGATGTCCAGCCGATGCACCGATCTACCTCCTCACACAGGCGGGCAGGACGGGATGATCCGACCGGAAACTGTAAACCGCCACCGGCTGACACTATCCCGGTCTCCGGGCTTCGTCAGCGGCCCGACGCTTCCGACAAGATCTCCAGTAAGATCGGCCATCGCACGGACCTGCCACCCCGGTCAACAATAGGTGCCCGGGTGTGAGCCGGCCCACGCAGCCGACAGGCGCTCCGCCCCCGGCCGGCGATGTCACCTGCCCGGTCCAGGACCCAGCCGGGCGCGTCACCTGCCCGGCCCGGGACGCCGCAGGGGGCATGTGTCACGCGCCCGGCCCGGTGCGCAGCCGGGCGCGCAGCAAGGCCGCGTGCAGCCGCACGAGCAGCCCGGCGATCTCGTCCAGGGCCTCCTCCGCCCGCCCGCTGCTGAACGGGTCGCGCTGCGCCCGCAGCGGCGCCGTCACCTGCTCGATCAGCCCGGCCTCCCGGTCGGCGGCCACCCGCGACGGGCGCAGGTGCCGGGGCTGGATGCCGAAGCCGCTCAGCGCGGCGAACGTCCGCGCGACCGCCAGCGCGTCCCCGTCGAAGTAGCTGCCCCCGGGACGGGGGGCGACCAGCCCGTACTGCTCGAGCTCGGTGAGCTCCTGCTCGTTGACACCGGCCGCGGCGAGCAGTTCCCGCCGTGACATCCGCACCTGCTCGCCGTTGTCGAGCAGGGCGTCGAGGGGGCCGGGCGACGGCGGTGCCACCGGGCGCGGGCCGGGGCGCTCCCGCGGGAGCGGCTCGCTGTCCAGCGACTCCAGCTCCTGTTTGATCACTCGCAGTGGCAGGAAGCGCTCACGCTGCGCGCCGAGGACGTAGCGCAGCCGGGCGACGTCGGCGGCGGAGTACTTACGGTAGTTCGCGCTCGTGCGGGCGGGGGTGACGAGCCCCTCCGCCTCCAGATAGCGGATCTTGGACAGGGTCACGTCCGGGTAGTCCAGCCGCAGCCGGTCGAGGACCTCGCCGATGGTGAGGGTCTTCGCGCTGGCGGCATCCGCCCGGCCCCGCGACGCCCGCACGGGCACGGGCACGGG
>NZ_CAKKTL010000108.1:0-13455 GCF_920664355.1 Protofrankia sp. CiP1_Cm_nod2 | reverse complement strand
CCCTCGGCTCACTGCGGGCCCCCGCCGCCCGTCAACGGCACCGGCCCGGTCAGGAACACCAGCCGGAACTTGCCGATCTGTACCTCGTCGCCGCTGGAGAGCTCGGCGGAGTCGATCCGCTCGCGGTTGAGATAGGTGCCGTTGAGGCTGCCGACGTCACGCACGGCAAAGCCCTTGGTGTACGGCGAGCGGTGGAACTCGGCGTGACGGCGCGAGACGGTCACGTCGTCGAGGAAGATGTCGCTCTCCGGATGGCGGCCGGCGGTGGTCAGGTCGGCGTCCAGCAGGAAGCGGCTGCCCGCGTTGGGGCCACGTTTGACGACGAGCAGGCCGGAGCCGGGCGGCAGCGCGTCGACCGCGGCGACCGCGTCCCGCTCGGTCGACTCGTCGGCATGCTCACCCTCGACGCCGGAGAGGGCGGCGGCGAGATTGAGCGTGGAGGTCTGTTCGGCAGGCCGCTCCGGCGCGATGGGCTCACCTGGACGTACCAGTGGAGACCCGCACCGTGCGCAGTACAGGGCATCGGTCGGGTTCTGCTGTCCGCACCTCGTGCAGAACACGGTCGCGTCTGCTTCCTGCCGGACCGCCGCGGACGCGGTTGGCCGGCCGCTCGGGCCACCTCGCCTGGGGGTGGCGAAAACGTTCGCTGCCTCCTCAGAGCCATCCCGTCCCCCTCATCCGGTAACGGCTCCGAGACCGGAACAGGCAATACCGGCCGTGAGATCGCGGCCTCGTATCGCCTTCCCGGCGCACAACGAGGCTAGTGCATCAGGCCCACTGCCGCGAAAAGGGGAGCAGGAGAGCTATTCCGGCGTGGCGTCCGTAGCGGCAACGCGAACGACTGGCAGCATTCCGTAGATGTTCCGTGGATGTTCCGTAGACCTTTACTGCGCTTTCACGTGCTGGACGTACGCAGCGGCGTCCAGCAGTGACACGGTCGCGGACGTGTCGTCGACAGCCAGCTCGACCAGCCAGCCCTCCCCGTAGGGATCGGAGTTGACCAGCTCGGGAGTGCTGTCGAGCACCTCGTTGCGGGCGATCACCTCCCCTGATACCGGCGCGTAGACGTCGGAGACGCTCTTGGTCGACTCCACCTCTCCGAACGGCCGGCCGGCCTCCACCCGTTCCCCCACCGCCGGCAGTGTCACAAAAACGATGTCGCCGAGGGCCTCCTGGGCGTAGGAGGTGATACCCACCCGCACGGTGGCCTCGCTCACCCGGACCCACTCGTGCTCCCTGGTGTACTTCAGGTCCTCCGGGTACACGCGGGGTTGCCTCCATACTCCTCAAGGCCGTCGGCGACACGCGGCGAACGCCCATGTCACCAGCCAGCTCCGACACTCCTGTGGTACTCCTGTGACGCCCGCGACGTGACGAACGCCGCCCACCCGGCCGCTCACACCTGCCAAGCCCACACCGGCCGCCCGCAGCGCGGCCGGCCCGGGACCGCGTCCGGCCGGCTGCCGCGCCCGGGCTCAACCCTACGGCCGGCCGGCCACCCGGCGGGCCGAGCGTAGCGGGGCAGCGCAACCCGCCGCAATGCGGCACCGCGGCATATCGCCCCGATATCCCCCGCGACGCCCGCATCCGGCGCATCCCCGCGCGGCGGCCCCAGCAGGTGAACGGGACCCTCGTCACCGGACGGCATCGCCCGCGGAGCGGGTCCCCTCGGCGATGGCGCTCCAGCGCTGGAGGAGCTGGTCGCCGTCGGTGGTGGCGCTTCCCTCGGCCCACAGGTGGGTGACGGCTTCGGCCGGGTCGGGCAGCACCAGCACCCAGGATCCGTCCGGGCATATCACCCGGACACCTTCGGTGGTGTCGATCGTGCATCCCCCGTCGGGGTCGACCGACTCCACGATCCGGCGCATCACCGTCCCCTTGGCCGCCCACGGCGTCGCCACGGAACGGCGCAGGACGCGGACCGGCGGAATACGCGCGTCGATGGCGCTGAGAGTCAGCCTGGTCCGGGCGACCAGGGCGGCCAGCCTGACGAACGCGGCCAGGCCGTCGATCGCGGAGGCGAACTCGGGGACGACGAAACCGCCGCGGCCGTCCGCGGCGAAGACGACGCCCGCCGCGCCCGCGGCCCGCGTCAGGTCGGCGGCGGACAGCGAGGTCCGGCGCACCGTCAGCCCGTGGAAGCGGGTCACCTGGTCGGCGACCCGGGTGGTCGTCACCGGCAGCACAACCTCGGCCCCCCGGTTCTCGGCGGCGACCAGGTCGAGGAAGACCAGCAGCGCGCGCTCGTCGTCGATCGGGTCCCCCCGCTCGTCCACGATCGTGATCCGTTCACCGATGTGGTCGAAGCGGACCCCGAACGCGGCCCGGGAGCTGGCCACCAGCTCCCCGAGCCGGTCCAGCGCGTGCCGGTGCCGGGTGCCGGGCTGATGGGCCTGGACGGTCTGGTCCAGCCGGCCGTTGACGGTGAGCACGTCCACCCCGAGATGTCCCAGCAGCGTCGGCAGGACCAGGGACGCCGTTCCCCCCGCCGCGTCGATCACGATCTTCAGGCCGGCCTCGGCCAGGCCGGCGGTGTCCACCCGGTCGAGCAGGTCCCGGGCGTAGCTGCTGGTCGTGCGGGCCGGGAAGCGCAGCTCCCCGATCTCGTCGGGGAACGCCCGCCGGAACTCCTGGCGGCTGACGACCCGGTCGAGCGTGCGCTGGACGGCAGGGGAAAGGTCGCTCCCCTCGGCGTCCAGGAAGATGATGTCGACGCGTTCGGCGTCCCCCGCGGCCGCGCGGATGACGACGCCGCCGGCCGCGTCGGAGGAACGGACGTCGAAACGGACCAGCGGCATCGGCGCGGCCTCCAGGTCCCGCACGTCGATCGCGCTGGCGGTCAGGGCGCTGGTCACCGCGCGTTTGAGCGCCCGGGCGGCCCGGGAGGTGTCCCGGGCGGTGGTCACCGTCGAGCCCTTGCGCAGGGTCGTGGCGTACGCGCTGCCGAGCCGGACCACCAGCTCCGGTGTGATCTCGACGTTGACCAGCCCCGACACCCCCCGGGGGCCGAACAGCGAGCGCCGCCCCCGGGACTCCCAGATGACACTGGTGTTGACGACCGCCCCGGCCTCGATCGTCTTGAACGGGTAGACCTTGACGTGGTGGGAGACGAACGCCTCCTCCTCGATCACGCACTCGTCACCGATGACCGCGCCCTCCTCGACCCGCGCGGCCCGCAGCACGTCGGTGCTCTTGCCGATCACGCAGCCACGCAGGCTTGTCTGCGGCCCGATCTGGGCGTTGTCCTGGACCACCGCCCGGTGCAGGAAGGCGCCGGACTTGACCACGACGTTACTGCCGATGACGGTGAACTCACGCAGCTCGGCGCCGGCCTCGACCTTGCTGTAGTCACCGACGAGCAGCGGGCCGGTGAGCACCGCTTCGGGGTGGACGTCCGCGTCCCGGCCGATCCACACCCCCGGCGAGACCTCGAAGCCGCCGATGTCCACGTCGACCTTGCCGTCGAGCACGTCGGCCTGGGCCCGCAGGAAGCTGTCGAGGGTGCCGACGTCCTCCCAGTAGCCGGCGACGACGTGGCCGAACAGCGGCGCCCCTGCGGCGACGAGCTTCGGGAACACCTCACCGGACCAGTCCACCCGCTCGCCGGCGGGAACATGGTCGAGGACCTCCGGTTCCATGACGTAGATGCCGGTGTTGACCGTGTCGGAGAACACCTGCCCCCAGGTCGGCTTCTCCAGGAAGCGGGCGATCCGGCCGTCGTCGGAGGTGATGACGATCCCGAACTCCAACGGGTTCGGGACGGACTTGAGCGCGACGGTGACCAGCGCCCCGCTCTTGCGGTGATGCGCCATCAGGGTGGTCAGGTCGATGTCGGTGAGCGCGTCCCCGCTGATCACCAGGAAGGGGTCGTGGCGCAGCGCGTCCTGCGCGTTCTTGACGCTGCCGGCGGTCCCCAGCGGGGTGGTCTCGGTCGCGTACGACAGGCGCATCCCCAGCTCGTCGCCGTCCCCGAAGTAGGCGCGGACGTGGGCGGCGAGGAACTGCAGGGTGACCACGGTCTCGTCGACACCGTGCCGCCGTAGCAGCCGCAGCACATGCTCCATGATCGGCCGGTTGACGACGGGGAGCAGCGGTTTGGGCTGGTTGGCCGTGATTGGGCGCAGCCGGGTCCCTTCCCCGCCCGCCATGACGACGGCTCTCACTGGCCGACCTCCGCGTCCAGCCGGCCGGCTTCCGCGTCCGCCCGCCCCTGGCCCTGCCCCTGACCGGGCCCGGGATCCTCGCGGGGGGGCAGCGGTGGCCGCGGGCCGCGGGCCGCCCGGACGAGCTGGCGCAGCTGCACGCCGTAGAGGATCCCCGACCACCAGTACAGGGCCGTGCCCCAGATGGCGAACGCCCAGCCGAACGGGCGGGAGACGGTGGCCAGCCAGCCGTCCCCGGCCGAGAGCAGCAGCAGCGGGAAGGCGTAGAGCAGGTTGAAGGTCGCGGCCTTGCCCAGGTAGTGCACGGGCAGCGCCGGGCCGTACCCCAGCCGCCGCAGCACCGGCGGTATGGTGGCCGCGATCAGGACGTCCCGGCCGACGAGCAGCGCCGCGAACCACCAGGGGACGATGTCCCGCAGCGTCAGCGCGATGATCGTCGCGAAGATGTAGAGGCGGTCGGCGAGCGGGTCGAGCAGGGTGCCCAGCCGGCTGGTCTGCCCGAGTGCCCGGGCGAGCTTGCCGTCGAGGTAGTCGCTGACGCCGGCGAAGGCGAGCACGCCGAGCGCCGCCCCGTCGGCGTGGGGTCCCAGCGCCAGCCACAGGAAGACGGGGACCCCGGCCAGCCGCAGGGCGGAGAGCAGGTTCGGGACCGTCAGCACCCGGTCGGAGGGAGCTGCCGCAGCGGCCACGCCCGGCACCTCCTCTCCCTCGGTACACCGAGGCGGCGACGCCGCCCACCGCACAGGGAGAAGGGTAGACGACGGGCGACGGCCAGCCGTGCTCTACAGGAAACGTCCCACCCAGTAGGTGCTGGTGTAGATGGGCTGGAGGTTGATCGTCCGTCCGGTCTGGGGAGCGGCCCACATGTAGCCGTTGCCCGCGTAGATGCCGATGTGCGTGATGTTGTCCGGCGAGCCGAAGAAGATCAGGTCACCGGGCTGCTTGGCTGCCTTGGGGATGTGGATGGAGGCGTCGTACTGCTGCTGCGCCGTGCGGGGGAGGTAGCGGCCGAGCTGTTTGAACACGTACTGGACGTACCCCGAGCAGTCGAAGGCGTTGGGGCCGGCCGCGCCGTAGACGTAGGGCTTGCCCTTCTGCAGCGAGGCGAGATAGACGATCTTCTGGCCGATGGAGCTGCCCGGGATGACCGTGGGGGCCGTCGCCGTCAGCCTGCTGGTGGTCGAGCCGGTGGCCGGGCCGGACGCCGTGGGGCTGCGCACCGTGACGGTGGTCGCGTTGGCCAGCGACGGGCGCAGGGCGTTGGTGCCGTCGAACACCGCGGTCAGCGTCGTGGTGGACAGCAGCCGTGTGGTGATCTTCGCGGTTCCGCTGGCGTCGGTCTGCAGCTGGGCGGTGGTGGTCCACTGCGGCCCGTTCGCCACCGCGATCCGGATCCGCTGGTTGGTGACGGGCTGGCCGCTGCCGAGCTGGGTGGCGCGGACGGTGAAGACGACGGGCGCGTCCGGTGCGATGGTCGCGCTGTCCGGGACGATCGACACCTCGGTCAGCCTCGGGTCCGGGACGCCGATCCGGCCGGCCAGCCCGACGGCGGACGCGGCCAGGGTGCCCGTGCGCGACCCGCCGCCGATCACCGAGGCGGCGGCGGTGTCGGTGGTGGCGGTGGGCTCCAACGAGGCGTTGCCACCCGGGCCCGGCATCGTCGCGGCGAAGCCCGCGGTCGAGGCGGCCAGGGTCCCGGTCGTGACCGCGGCGATGGTGGCGACCCGGCGGGACTGCGGGCTCAGCCAGATCCGGCGGTACAGGGATTCGCGATCGGCCTCACCCACCGGCGCCTGGTCGCGATGGCGACCGCGACCAGCGGGTTCCCCGCTCGGGGGGAAGCGGATCACGCCACGTGGGAGCAACACGTGTTCCTTCCCGTACGCCCGCAAGGCACCGCGGTCCCTGGCTTCCGAACCATGACGTGACCATGACATGGACGTGACCATGACATGAACGTGGCTCGGCGACGATTCGGGAGAAAACCGTCAGGACCTGGGGGGGCCTCGCTCCTACCTTGTAGTTACTCGGAGGGGGCGCCGGACCGGGGCAGGACTGGGCGTCTCGATCCGGCGCGTGTCTTCTGGAGGACAGAGACGCTGGTCTCTGGGGTGCGCTGGTGCTGTGTCAAACGATATCGGGTGGCACACATGGGGACGCAACACCCCCAAAGTAAACAGTTCGCACATTTTCCCATGGCCTGGCGTAGTTCTCGCATTGATGATCGGACGCGGGTGCGGCCGGGCGCACGGGCCGGCCGCACCCCCGCGAGGGGAGCGCGAGGGGAGAACGGCGCAAGGCCGCCGAGAGCCTCGTGCAAGCACTCTCGACGGCCTTGTCGCACCGGCCCCGGCGGGGCCCGCACCGCCGGTATCCGCGCGGCGCGCGGTGGCGGCCCCGGGCCCCGCCGCCCGGCCGCGTGCTACTGGGCCAGCAGCGAACGCAGGACGTAGGGCAGGATGCCGCCGTTGCGGTAGTACTCCGCCTCCCCCGGCGTGTCGATGCGCACGACCGCGTCGAAGCGCCTGTCGTCCGCCTGGACGGTGAGGGTGGCGGTCCGCTCGTCGACGTCCGCGAGCCCGACGATGGTGAACGTCTCCTCGCCGGTCAGGCCGAGCGAGGTGACCGACTCCCCGGGCGGGAACTGCAGCGGCAGGACGCCCATCCCGATCAGGTTGGAGCGGTGGATGCGCTCGTACGACTCGGCGATCACGGCGCGGACGCCGAGCAGCGCCGTGCCCTTGGCCGCCCAGTCACGCGACGAGCCCGAGCCGTACTCCTTGCCGGCGAGGATGACCAGCGGCACCCCGGCGGCGGCGTACTTCTGCGCCGCGTCGTAGATCGCCAGCTGCTCGCCGCCGGGCAGGTGGCGGGTGACCCCGCCCTCGACGCCGGGAACGAGCCGGTTGCGCAGCCGGATGTTGGCGAACGTCCCGCGGATCATCACCTCGTGGTTGCCCCGGCGGGAGCCGTAGGAGTTGAAGTCCTTCGGGTCGACGCCGTGCTCGACCAGGTAGCGGCCGGCCGGCGAGTCCCGCTTGATGGAACCGGCGGGCGAGATGTGGTCGGTGGTCACCGAGTCGCCCAGCAGCGCCAGCACCCGGGCGCCGACGATGTCCGGGCGCGGCGCCGGCGTCGCCGGCATCCCCTCGAAGTACGGGGGGTGGCGGACGTAGGTCGAGTCGGGGGCCCAGGCGAAGGTCTGGGAGACCTCGCCCCCGTCGCCGGTGGGCAGCGACTGCCACTGCTTGTCCCCGGTGAGGTCGCCGTAGTCCTCGGTGAACATCTCCGAGCGGATCGCGTCCCCGACGACCTCGGCGACCTCGGCCTCGCTCGGCCAGATGTCGCGCAGGTAGACCGGATTGCCGGCGGTGTCGGTGCCGAGCGGGTCGCTGGTCAGGTCGATGTCCATCGTGCCGGCCAGCGCGTAGGCGACGACCAGCGGCGGGGACGCCAGGTAGTTCATCTTGACGTCCGGGTTGATCCGGCCCTCGAAGTTGCGGTTGCCGGACAGGACGCTGACCACCGCCAGATCACCGTCGTTCACACCCTGGCTGATCTCCTCCTGCAGCGGGCCGGAGTTGCCGATGCAGGTGGTGCACCCGTACCCGACCAGGTTGAAGCCGAGCTTGTCCAGGTACGGGGTGAGCCCGGCGCGCTCGTAGTAGTCCATGACGACCTTGGAGCCCGGGGCGAGGGTGGTCTTGACCCACGGCCGGCGGGTCAGGCCGCGCTCGACGGCGTTGCGGGCCAGGATCGCCGCACCGACCATGACCTGCGGGTTGGAGGTGTTCGTACACGAGGTGATCGCGGCGATCGCGACCGCGCCGTGGTCGATCTCGAAGCTGGTGCCGTCCGCGAGCGTCACCCGGGTCGGGCTGGACGGGCGGTCGGCGACGTCACCGGCGACACCGTTGGACGACACCGGCGCGTCGCCGGCCTTGTCCGCGAACGCGGCCGCGGGGTCGCTGGCGGGGAAGGACTCGGCGCTGGCCTCGTCCGCGCCGCCGTTGACCAGCGCGGCCGGGGCGGTCGCGGCGGAGCCGGCGTAGTCCGTGAGCGCCGTGCGGAAGGCGGTCTTGGCGGTGCGCAGGGGCACTCTGTCCTGCGGGCGGCGCGGCCCGGCCAGCGACGGCTCGATCGTGGACAGGTCGAGCTCCAGGGTGGTGGTGTACACCGGCTCGTGGCCGGGGTCGTGCCACAGCCCCTGCTCCTTGGTGTAGGCCTCGACCAGGTCGATCTGCTCCTGGGGACGGCCGGTCAGCCGCAGGTAGGCCAGCGTCTCCGCGTCCACCGGGAAGATCGCGCAGGTCGAGCCGTACTCGGGGCTCATGTTGCCGATGGTGGCCCGGTTCGCCAGCGGGACGTTGCCCACGCCCTCGCCGTAGAACTCGACGAAACGGCCGACCACACCGTGCTGGCGCAGCTTCTCGGTGATGGTCAGGACCAGGTCGGTGGCGGTGGTGCCGGGGGTGAGCTCGCCGGTGAGCTTGAAGCCGACCACGGTCGGGATGAGCATGCTGACCGGCTGGCCGAGCATGGCGGCCTCGGCCTCGATGCCGCCGACGCCCCAGCCGAGCACCCCGAGCCCGTTGATCATTGTGGTGTGGCTGTCGGTGCCGACCAGCGTGTCCGGGTAGGCCAGCCGGCCGTCGGGGGTGTCCCTGGTGAAGACCACCCGGGCGAGGTACTCCAGGTTGACCTGGTGGACGATCCCGGTGTTCGGCGGGACGACGGTGAAGTTGTCGAAGGCCGCCTGGCCCCACCGCAGGAACTGGTAGCGCTCGCGGTTGCGGCCGAACTCCAGCTCGGCGTTGCGGGCGAACGCGTCGGCGCGGCCGAAGACGTCCGCGATGATCGAGTGGTCGATCACCAGCTCGGCGGGCGCCAACGGGTTGATCTTCGCCGGGTCCCCGCCGAGCGCCGTCACGGCCTCGCGCATCGCGGCCAGGTCGACCACGCACGGCACGCCGGTGAAGTCCTGCATGATCACCCGAGCCGGCGTGAACTGGATCTCCTGGCTCGGCTCGGCGGCCGGGTCCCAGGCCGCGAGCGCGCGCACGTGGCCGGCCGTGATGTTGGCACCGTCCTCGGTGCGCAGCAGGTTCTCCAGCAGGACGCGCAGGCTGTAGGGCAGCCGGTCGGCTCCGGGCACCGCGTCCAGCCGGCGGATCGTATACGTGTGGTCACCGACTTTGAGATGACCTGTGCTGCCGAAGCTGTCCATATCTCCTCCTTGCCGCGTTCCCTCGCGGACCATCCTGGCGTGTGCCGGGCCTTGCGGGCCTGCGTCAGAGAGAAGAAGCATGCTCTCGCCGACGCGAGTCAGGGCCCGCGGGGCCGGTTGTCGCGCCGTCGTCCGGCCGTCCCATCCGACCATCTCGGCGGAGACGGTAATATCCCTTTTACTTAGTATTGCTAAGGATATACCAGCCGACACCGGTGAGGCGCCGAGCTGCGCACCCGTGGCAGCACGGAAAGAACATGATCGCGTAGTTGGCGGCCCGCTCGCTAGGCGTTCTCGAGAAGATCCGGAGAGACACTCGCCTCGGTGTTCGGCAGCCCGAGCGCGTGCGCCCGCTTGTCCGCCAGCGCGAGCAGCCGCCGGATACGGCCGGCCACCGCGTCCTTGGTCAACGGCGGGTCCGCGAGCGAGCCCAGCTCCTCCAGGGACGCCTGGGCGTGCTCCAGGCGCAGCTGGCCGGCCGCCAGCAGATGGCCGGGCGCGTCGTCCCCCAGGATCTTCAGCGCCGCCTGGACCCGGGCCCCGGCCGCCACCGCCGCCCGGGCGGAGCGCCGCAGGTTGGCGTCGTCGAAGTTCGCCAGCCGGTTCGCGGTCGCCCGTACCTCCCGGCGCATCCGGCGCTCCTCCCAAGCCAGCAGGCTGTCATGGGCGCCGATCTTCGTCAGCAGCGCGCTGATCGCGTCCCCGTCCCGGATCACCACCCGGTCCACCCCGCGCACGTCCCGGCTCTTGGCCGCCACCCCCAGCCGCCGGGCCGCGCCGACCAGCGCCAGCGCCGCCTCCGGCCCCGGCGAGGTGATCTCCAACGAGCACGACCGGCCCGGCTCGGTCAGCGAGCCGTGCGCCAGGAACGCCCCGCGCCACGCCGCCGCGGCGTCGCAGGCCGCGCCCGTGACGACCTGCGGCGGCAGCCCGCGCACCGGCCGGCCCCGCTGGTCGAGCAGCCCGGTCGACCGGGCGAGCTGCTCACCGTCGCGTTCCACCCGGACGATGTAGCGCACCGACCGGCGCAGCCCGCCGGCGGCGAGCACCGCGATACCGGACGGGAAGCCGAAGACCTCGGCGATCTCCCGGCGCAGCCGCCGCGCGGTGGCACCCGCGTCGAGCTCGGCCTCGACGACGATACGGCCGCGCACGATGTGCAGCCCGCCGCCGAAGCGCAGCAGCGCGGCCATCTCCGCGCGGCGGCAACACGGCTTGGCCACCCGCAACCGGCTGAGCTCGTCCTTGACGGTGGCGGTCATTGCAGCCACACGAATCATTCCTCACCTTCACACGACCGGCCGGCGGTGGCGGGGCCACCGCGCGTCCCACCGGCCGATGCCGCCTCGTCGCTGACAAGCTCGTCGTTCCCGACCGGTCGCCCGGCGCCGGGCCACGCGCCACCGGGTGCGGCGCCGGCCGAGGGCCCGGGGCCCGGTCGGAAGATCTCTGTTCTTCCCGCGTGCTCTTCCCGCCCCGGCCGGCTGTCCGGCGTCAGCCCGAACACCGCCTCGAAGGCGGCGGCCAGCCGCCGGGGGTCGTGGCGCGGTTCGCCGGGATGGGCGACGGGCGCCAGGTGCAGCCGCGCCCCCAGCTCGGCCGAGGCGTGGGCGAGCGCGGCCGGGTCGGGCACCGCGTCGGGGTCGGCGATCACCACGTCGAGGGCCAGCTCCGGCACGTGCGTCCCGATGACCCGCAGGTGCTCCTCCGGCAGGTAGCCCTCGGTCTCGCCCGGCTGCGGCACCAGGTTGAGCACCATGACCCGGCGGGCCGGCGAACCGAGCAGCCGGCCGGTGACCTCGGGCACCAGCAGGTGGGGCAGCACACTGGTGTAGAGCGACCCCGGGCCGAACACGATCCACTCGGCGCTGTCGATCGCGGTGAGCACCGGCGGGCAGGCGGCGGGCTTGGCCGGCCGCAGATACACGCTCACCACCCGCCCGGCCGTGGTGGCCACCGCCGCCTGCCCGCGGACCTCCACCGTGGCGTGCGGGTCACCCGGGTCGAGGCCGGCGACCCGGGCGACGATGTCGATGCCGTCGTCGGACAGCGGCAGCACCCGGCCGGCGGCCCCCAGCAGCCTGCCGGCCAGGTCGAGCGCGCCCACCGGGGAGCCGTGCCGCTCGGCGAGCGCGGTGAGCACCAGGTTGCCGACGGCGTGCCCGGCCAGCGGCCCGTCCCCGCCGAACCGGTGCTGGAACAGCTCCGCCCAGGCGGACGACCAGGTGTCCGGGCCGGCCAGGGCGGCCAGTGCCATCCGCAGATCACCCATGGGCAGCGCGTCCAGCTCGGCCCGCAGCCGGCCTGACGAGCCCCCGTCGTCACCTACGGTCACAACCGCGGTGAGACGGTGGGTGATGCGCCGCAGCGCCCGCAGGGACGCGGCCAGCCCGTGCCCCCCGCCGAAGGCCACCACCGCGGGGCCGGGCCCTGGCGCCCGGCCGATGGGCGCTCGGTCGATGACGGTCACTCGCGCCCCAGGTCACGGTGCACTATCCGGACGCCGACGCCGTCCCCGGCGAGCCGCCCGGCGAGCTGTTCGGCCACTGCCACGCTGCGGTGCTTGCCGCCGGTACAGCCCACCGCGAGCGTCAGATACCGCTTGCCCTCACGCACATATCCCTCCCCCACCAGCCGCAGCAGCGCCGCGTACTGTTCGACGAACTCCTCCGCCCCGGGCTGCTCAAGGACGTAGTCACGTACCTGCGGGTCGCAGCCGGTGTACGGCCGCAGCTCCGCCACCCAGTGCGGGTTCGGCAGGAACCGGCAGTCGGCCACCAGGTCCGCGTCGAGCGGGAGGCCGTACTTGTAGCCGAAGGAGACCACCGTCGCGGCCAGCCTGGTCCCCGACGGCTGGCCGAACGCCGCGTCGATCTTCGCGCGCAGCTCGTGGACGTTGAGGTCGGTGGTGTCCAGCACCAGGTCCGACTCGCCGCGCAGCTGCGCCAGTAACGCGCGCTCACGGCTGATGCCGTCGACCACCCGGCCGTCGCCCTGCAGCGGATGCGGCCGGCGGACATGGTCGAACCGGCGCACCAGCGTCTCGTCCGCGGCCTCCAGGAACAGCACCCGCGGGTGCATGCCGCGGGCGGCGTGCGCGTCCAGGGTCGCGCGCAGGTCGGGGAAGAAAGCCCGGCCGCGGACGTCCACGACCACCGCGATGCGGTTGACCGCGCCCTGGGAACGCAGCCCGAGCTCGGTCATGGTGGCCAGCAGCGCTGGCGGCAGGTTGTCCACGACGAACCAGCCGAGATCTTCCAGGCACTTGGCCGCGGTGCTGCGGCCGGCTCCGGACAGCCCGGTGATGATGGCGAGCTCAAGTGGCGCGGCGGGCGCGGCGGAGGTCATGTGGGAACACCCCGTGTCGGTGTGGCGTCAGGACCGGGGTCAGGGGCGGTGGCGCGGCTGGTGTCGTGAACGCTGGTGGCCGTGGCTGGCGCGGGACTGCCTGCCGGGGCCGCGGATGGTGCGGATGGTGAGGCGTCCGCGCTGTCCAGGATCTCTCCGGTGTACGGGTCGACCGCACCCGGGGTGGCGTCCGCGCCGCCGGGGCCGGTGGGGGCGAGCGCGTCCACGACCGCCTGGGCCGTGCGCCGGCCGATGCCCGGCACCTCGGCGATCTGCTCGACGGTGGCCTGCCGGATCCGCGCGAGCGAGCCGAAGGCGCGCAGCAGCGCCTTGCGGCGGGTCTCCCCGAGGCCGGGGACGTCGTCGAGGGCCGAGCGGACCATGCTCTTCGAGCGCTTCTGCCGGTGGTAGGTGACCGCGAACCGGTGCGCCTCGTCCCGGACCCGCTGCAGCAGGTACAGCGCCTCGCTGGTGCGGGGCAGGATCACCGGATCCTCCTCGTCCGGCAGCCAGACCTCCTCCAGGCGCTTGGCCAGCCCGCACAGGGCGACCCCGCCGGGGCCGCTGTCGATGCCGAGCGCGTCGAGGGCCCGGCGCGCCGCGGCGACCTGCGGCGGGCCGCCGTCGACGACGACGAGGTTCGGGGGGTAGGCGAAGCGCCGCGGCCGGCCGGTGGTGGGGTCCAGCGCGGCGCTGACGGCCCCGGCCGCCGTGCCC
>NZ_CAKKTL010000107.1:15580-18321 GCF_920664355.1 Protofrankia sp. CiP1_Cm_nod2 | reverse complement strand
GGCCCCGGGTGCGCCGGCGCCGCCGGCGCCGTCCCCGGCGCACCCGGTCACGCCGGTGACCAGCGCGCCGTCCGAGCAGATCCCGGACGAGGCGTCCGAGGTGGTCGCGCTCACGAACGCCGAGCGGGCCAGAGCGGGCTGCGCGGCGCTCACGGCGGACCGCCGCCTGACCGCGGCCGCGCAGGCGCACAGCGCCGACATGTCCACCCGCGACTACTTCAGCCACGACAGCCCGGACGGCCGGACGCCCTTCCAGCGCATGGCGGAGGCCGGGTACGGGTTCTCCGCCGCGGCGGAGAACATCGCCGCGGGCCAGCGCACACCCGCGGAGGTGGTGCGGGGCTGGATGAACAGCGCCGGGCACCGCGCGAACATCCTGAACTGCTCGTTGAGGCAGATCGGCGTGGGCTACGCCACCGGAGGCCGTTACCGCACCTACTGGACGCAGGACTTCGGGACGCCGTAGGCCATGCCCGACAGGTGCCGGCCGATGGCGGGCGGTCCCGGATCCGGGCGAGACGCTCTCGTGCCTGTCGCTTTCTGTTCCCGGACAGCCGCTTGCGTGGTATCCGGGTGTGGGCCGTGACAGCTGTGACCGTCATCACCGGTTAGTCTGGCTTCCCGGTCACGTCGAGTCGATGCCGGGCCGTTGGAACGACGTATCGGCAACAGAACGTGACGGGATGTGACGCCTATGATATTGACTCTTCCAGGAAGGCGATGAGGGGGGACGTGGCTCGCGCGGTCGTTACTGGCGCCGGCGGATTCATCGGGGACGCGGTCGCGCACGAGCTGCGTCGGCGCGGTTACCACGTCATACCGGTCGATGTCCGCCGTGGTCCGGGCATTGTCGTGGCGGACGTCACCCAGCCGGCGGAGCTGGGTAAACTGCTGGTCGGTGTCGATCTTGTCGTGCACGCGGCGGCCGTCGGCACGGGCGGCGGCGGGGAACTGGACGCGGTGCGCGCCGGCGTGCGCCGCCGCCCGGCCCCACTCACCGACAGCGAACTACGCTCGGTGACGCTCGGGGGTACCGCCGGGCTGCTGGACGCGTGCGAGCGCGCCGATGTCGGCCGTGTCGTGCACCTGTCCTGCGTGAGCGTGCTGGGCGCCTCCTTCCCGGACCTGGTGGACGAGAGCGCGCCGGTCACGGCCACCGGCCTGACGCGCCCGGACGCCCTCGCCGCGGCCGAACGCGCGGCGCTCGCCGCGTCCGCCCGGGGACTGCCGGTGACGGTGCTGCGGGTCGGCGACGCCTACGGCCCGCGGGCCGGCCGGTGGACGCTGTGGCCGCTGCTGCTGCTGCGGGCGGGGCGCTTCGTCCTGGTGGACGGCGGCCGGGGGCTGCTGAGCCCGGTCCACGTCGATGACCTGACCGCGGCTGTCGTCACCGTCGCCGGGGCCGAGCGGACCGCTGGCGAGATCCTGCACGTCACCGGCGGCGAGCCGGTCACCGCGTCGGACTTCTTCGGCCGGTACGCGCGGATGGCCGGCGTGCCCCTGCCGGGCCAGGTGCCGGCGGGGCTGGTACGCGCGCTCGACGCCACCGACCGGCTGCTGTCCGGCCACGGCTGGCTGTCCGGCCGGGTGACCTCGCGGCTGCATCCCCGCGGCTATGTGGATCTCGGCCCGCTGACGCTGGCCGAACTGACCCGTACGGGCACCTACTCGATCGCCAGGATCCGGCAGCTGGCGGGCTGGCAGCCGCGCGTCGGCCTGGACGAGGGGATGGCCCGCACCGAGGCGCTGCTGCGGGAACGGGGACTGCTCGGCGTCGCGGAGCCCGCCCGCCGTGGCTGATGCGCCGACCCTGACGACCCTGCGTCTGCTCGCGCTTCCGCTGACCGTCTGGAACGCCGGGTTCGTCGCCGAGGAACTCGGGCCGCTGCTGGTGGGCACCCACCTGCCCAAGGTGCAGGGGATCACCATCGACGTCACCGGCGATCCCACCGAGACGTTACGCCGCGCGCTGCGCCGCCGGGCCAGCGCCGGGCGTGGTGTGATGACCTGGACGATCCGCGGTGACGACTCGGCGGCCATCGGGCTGCTGGCGGTGGACGCGTTCGGCCGGCGCGCGCTGGTGTCGGTGTCCATCGGGCGGCCCTACCGGCGTCACGGCTATGCCACCGAGGTGCTGCGCGCGCTGGCCGGCTGGCTGGAGTTCCGCGGCCCGGTCGTGGTCGAGGCCCGGTTGCGCCTGGGCGACCGGACGAGTGAGCGGCTGGCTGTCGCGACCGCGTTCGTGCCCACCAGCATCGTCCTGCCGGGCGGCTGGCGGGTCTGGTACCGGCCACCGCCATACTGATCGTTTCTGTGTTCTCCCTGCTCCGGCCCGCTTTCGCCGGATCCGGTCGCCGTTGCCCGATCCGGCTTTTTTCGTCACGTAACGCGACCGCTCCGGACCCGGTGCTCACCGCTCGACGGGATGCGGCACCATAGGATGCGATGTCGCGAATCGGGCGGTACGGCTGGCCGCCCACTTCGCGACTCCGTGTCGGCTGACCGGCCGCGCGTGTCCTGGATGGGGGGCGTACGGCTGGCGCGCAGGCGCTGGGGAGGTTCTCAGAGTGAGCGTGGAAACCCAACGCGAAGCCGCGTTCGCGGGAACCCTGGACGGATCAGCGCCCGGGCCGCGTGCCTCGGAGGTCACCTACGATCATTTGATCATTCCGCCGCACTGGCGCCGCTCGGAGGAGTCCGGCCCCGGCGCGCACAACCCGCTGTTCGCGGGCGATCTTGTC
>NZ_CAKKTL010000107.1:12112-15154 GCF_920664355.1 Protofrankia sp. CiP1_Cm_nod2 | reverse complement strand
CCGCGGTGCGCGCTGCCGCTCGTCGGAGTGGCGACCATCGGCTCCGCAGGCCGCGACACGATGATCCGCCCGGTGGACGAGGTCGACATCATCGTGGTCTTCAGCGCGGCCAACAACGCCTGGAAGCGCTTCCGCTGGGACTCCCGCGACCTGCTGCTCTGCGTCCGTAACGCGATCGGCGGCGACCGCATCCAGATGATCGGTAGCCGAGGTCAGGCGATGCGCGTCGTCTACAACTGCGCGCCGGACGTCCACCTGGTGCCCGCCTTCGACCATCCACGGGCGGGCTACGTCATGCCGGACTGTGTCGGCGGCTGGCTGCCGACCCGCCCGGAGCGGCACGCCAGCTGGATGGCGGACGCCGGCCCCCGGGTCGCCTCGGCCGTGCGGCTGCTCAAAGCCTGGAACCGGGTCTGCGGCAGCCGGCTGCGTTCCTTCCATCTGGAGGCGCTCGCCGGCAAGGTTCTGATCAACCGCGGGCTGAACACCCGGCAGGGGCTGGCGGCGGTCTTCCGGCACATCGAGAGCAGGGGGTTCACCGCCTACGACCCCGCGGAGGTCGGCGGTGACCTGTCGACCTACCTGCAGCCGCAGGACGTCGACGCGCTGCGGGAGCCGGTGGCCTTCGCCCGCGCCCACGCCGACGAGGCGGTCGAGGCGGAGCAGGCCGGCCGGCACGAGGATGCGGTCAACCTCTGGCGTCTGATCTTCGGCCTGGAGTTCCCGGCCTTCGGCTGACGGGAGCCCGCGGCCCCGTAGGAGTTCCGGCGGCGGCCGCGTCGCTGTCCGCTTCTCGGACGGCGGCGTCGGTCGCCGTTGTGGGCTGGTCCGGTGGCGGCTTCGCGAGCCGGCTGGGCCACCAGATTTTCGGGCCGATGTCGATGGCGAGCGCGGGGACGAGAACCGAGCGCACCACCAGCGTGTCGAGCAGGACGCCGAAGGCCACCAGGAAGCCGACCTCCGCGAGCTGGACGAGCGGGAGGATGAACAGCGCCGAGAACGTGGCTGCCAGCACGACGCCGGCGGAGGTGATGACGCCGCCGGTGACGGCCAGGCCGTGGCGTACTCCCGGCCGCGTGCCGATTCTCCCGGCTTCTTCCCGGACCCTCGTCATGAGGAAGATGTTGTAGTCGATACCCAGCGCCACCAGGAAGATGAAGCCCAGCAACGGCAGGGCGGGATCGGCGCCGGCGAAGCCGAACAGCCAGTCGTAGGCCAGCGCGCTCGAGCCGAGCGCGGCGAGGAAGGACAGCACAACCGTCGCGATCAGGAGCAGCGGGGTCAGCACCGACCGCAGCAGCAGCCCGAGAACAACGGCCACGACCACCAGCACAGCCGGAATGATGACCTTCCGGTCGTGTACGGAGGCGGTGCGCACGTCCAGGTTCACCGCGGTGTTCCCGCCGACCAGCGCGTCCGCCGCCGGTATCGCGTGGACGGTGTCCCGGAGCTGTCTGATCGTGTCGAAGGACGCCTTCGTGTCCGGCGGCTGCGAAAGAACGACGAGGAACTGCACCAGACCGGCGCCGCGATCGCTTTCCACGACGGTCGCGACCGCAGGATTTCTTGCGATGACGGCGCGTACCTCGTCCGCCCTGGCGGCGTTCACGACAACGTATGCCGGTGCGGTGGTGCCGGCCGGGAAGCTGCGCTGCACGATTTCCTGCCCGGTGACCGAGTCCATCGGCCTGGTGAATCCCTGGTCCTGGCGCAGGCCGGTGTCCAGGTGCACGGTCGCGAACGCGAGCCCGGTCAGCACCAGGACGGCGGCGATCCAGGTCGTGCGCGGCCGGGCGGCGATCGTCGTACCAACCCGTGACCAGGCCCCGGACTCCTCCCGCGCCCGCGCGCCATAGCGGGGGACGAACGGCCAGAACAGCCTCCGTCCGCACACGACCAGGGCCGCCGGCAGCAGCGTCATCATGGTTACCAGTGCCACGGCGATACCGATCGCGCTGACCGGGCCGAGACCCCGGTTGGAGTTCAGCTCGCCCAGGAGCAGGCAGAGCATGCTGATGATGACCGTGGCGGCCGAGGCGACGATCGCCGGTCCGGCCCGGCGGATCGCGACCCGCATCGCCGCGTGCGCATCGCTGTGACGAGTCAGCTCCTCACGGTAGCGAGCGATGAGAAGCAGCGCGTAGTCGGTGCCGGCGCCGAAGACAAGGACCCGCAGAATGCCCGCGCTCTGCCCGTTGACGGTCAGCCCCGCATGCTCGGCCGCGAGATAGACCAGGGCGGTGGCAGTCTGGTCGGCAACGGCGACCGTCAGTAAGGGGATCAGCCACAGGACGGGGCTCCGATAGACGAGCAGAAGGATGACCGCCACCACGCCCGCGGTGACGAACAGCAGCCTGGTCTCCACCCCGCTGAACACGTCGAAGGTGTCCGTCACCAGCCCGGCCGGCCCGGTCAGCGACGTCTGGAGCCCCGGCGGTGCCGCCTCCCGGGCGATCCGCCGGATTTCCTTGACCTTGTCGGTGAACTCCACGACATCAGCGCTCTGAGCGATACTGACGGCCAGTAGCAGCGTATTTCCCCGTGGTGAGGAAATGGGCATGCTGACCGGACGCTCGGAGAACTCGCCGATCCGGCGGCCGACGTCCTCGACCGCTTTCCGGTCGGTAGGCGTCAGCTCAGGGTCACGAGAGAAGACGACGACCGCCGGTACGGAGTCTCCGCCCGGCAGGAGTTTCTGGGCCTCGAGCAGCCTGGTGGACTCGGCCCGCGAGGGCAGGAAGGCCGAGGCCTCGTTCCGCTGCGCGTCGGACAGCCTGAACGCCAGCGGGCTGGCGACGGTCGCGACGACGATCCAGCCAAGCAGAAGCGCCCATTTCAGACGCGGCCCCGCCGACCATGCCACGGCCTGCCAGATCCTGCCCACCGGCCCCCCTGCGCGCTGTCCACGACAACCGATCGTCGCAGGTAGGAGGCCCGCCACGAAAGAGATACGGCCGCCCGGAGAGCCGTCGGCGCCTCCTCGCCCTGTCTCCTGGCGTCATGTCAGCCCACTGGCACCGCCGTGTTTCCCAACGTCACTTC
>NZ_CAKKTL010000107.1:1281-11958 GCF_920664355.1 Protofrankia sp. CiP1_Cm_nod2 | reverse complement strand
CCGGCCTGCCAGCCAGCCCGGGCCGGACGGTCGGGCCGGCAGCTTTACGTCCGGTCCGGGGTGGCCGGCCGGGCGGAGCAGGCAATGGCGATGTCGGCGGCGACGGTGACGTTGTTGCGGACCACGGCGATGTTGGTCTCCAGGCTGGCGCCGGCCGTCTCGCGGTGGAACGTCGCCAGCAGGAACGGGGTGACGGCCTTCCCCCGCAGCCCCCGGCGGGCCGCCTGCGCCAACGCCTCGCGCAGGACCCGGTCGTGCAGCTCCTGGTCGAGCTGGTCCGCCTCGGGCACCGGGCTGGCGACGACCACGGCCGTGCGCAGGCCCAGCGCCCGCGCGTCCGCCATGACGGCCGCGACCTCGGCGGCGGCCTCCACCCGCCAGTCCACGGCGAACTCGGTCCGGGACAGGTAGAAGCCCGGGAAGGTGTTCGTCCGCCAGCCGAGCAGCGGCACACCGAGGGTTTCCAGCCGTTCGAGGGTCGCGCCGACGTCCAGGATCGACTTCACCCCCGCGCAGACCACGGCTATCGGCGTGCTCGCGAGAGTGACAAGATCGGCGGACTCGTCGGCGCTGTCGGCCCAGCCGCGGTGCACCCCGCCGAGCCCGCCGGTGGCGAACACGCCGATACCGGCGCGGGTGGCGAGCAGGGACGTGGAGGCGACCGTGGTCGCCCCGGTGCGGCCCAGCGCGGAGGCGACCGGCAGATCCCGTACCGACAGTTTCGCCACGTCCGGGGCGTTCGCGATCCGGGAGAGCGCGATGGCGTCCAGACCGATGGTGGGTATCCCGTCGATCACCGCTACGGTCGCCGGTGTCACCCCACGGTCACGGAGCAGGGTTTCCAGGTCGGCCGCCACTTCCAGATTGCGGGGGCGCGGCAGGCCGTGCGCGATCAGCGTCGACTCCAGGGCGACCACGGGCCGCCCCGCCTCCACCGCCGCCCGCACCTCGTCAGCGACCACCAGCCCCCGCACGACCGAGAGTATATCTACGAATCCGGAATCCGCGCCCATGCGGGATCATTCACTGCCCGAGGTTTCACTGGTTCTTTTTCGGGCATTTTCTCGCACAGCCTGCCAATAATTCTTTGTGGGAGTATGGAGAAGCCTCCACAGAGTTCGTGGACTCGGCCTGGATGCATCGAGAAATTTCCGTGACCATCTTTCTGGATCTTTCGGGTGCCTTCCTCCGAGAAATTCGATGATGCCGGGCTTTTCGGGCATGATGGCCCAGTCGCTCACCCTTCAGCGGCTCGTCCAGGTTCCAGGTCGGGGATAGGGGGCTGCGACCGGCAGACGGGCAGACGGGCAGACGCAGGGTGCTCTCCCCCGGCCGTGGCGGGTGAGCCGAGCCGGAGCATTGATCAGATGCTGGCGGCGGGTGGCGCAGCGGGCGCGGGCGTGAAAGGCCGGGGCCGAGGTGCCGGCGGGTGGAGCGTCAAGCAGAAAACCGACACACGGGAGCGTTGACGCTCAGCTGGTCCAGGAGGAACATAAAGAGACATTCACGGCTTGCGGTCCCACGGGGGTGGACATGGCCGAAACCTCGAATTCCACTGACGAGCAGATGCCGGTGCCACCCGGCGGCGGTGCCGCCGAGCGTCTGCGAGAGTTCCTTGCGGCGCGGGAGGAACCGGTCTCGGACGCGGCGGAGCCGACCGACTCGGCGGAGCCGGCGGCGGAGCCGGCGGAGGAGCAGGACCGCGAACGAAGCGAGAACAAGCCCGGCCATCCGACGGCCGGCTGACTGCTCCCGCCCTCGGCCAACGGGCCGGACCAAGACCAAGGCATATCGGCTCCAGGGCTGCGATGTCGACATTTCGCGCGACCCCGCACACCTGTGACGCACCGCTATCGAGGAGGTGCCGATGCAAGGACCCGAGGACGAAGGCGTAACCCCCCGCGACGCGGTCCGCGTCGACGAGCGAACGCCTGCCCGTCCGTACGGCGGCAAGGCGATGCTGCGGCTGCTCGAATTACTCAAAGCGCAGGGGCTGACGAACTTTGCGCAGGAGGCGGTGGCCACCGCGGTCACCGATGAAGTGGCAGCCGAGGCGCTCGCGCATGCCGAGGCGATCGGCGCGTTGCCGCCTGCCTCGCCCCAGGGTGACGCTCGCGCGTCCCGACTCCGCGCGTCAGGCCGTCCGCCGACCGCCGGCGGTGGCGCCGAGGACGAGGGGACGCCAGCCGACATAGCGGCACCGGAGGATCTGGCCCGCACATATGCCGCCGTTGCCGAGGGCCTCGCCGGGCCGCCGACGGCGGGAGAGCCGCAGTGGCGCTCGGTCGGCCCGTCAACGGTGACGAACGGCCAGACCTACGGCAGCAGCCGGGTCAACGTCTCCGGGCGCGTATCGGCCCTCGCCGTCGATCCGAGCAGTCCCGCGCACGTCCTGGCGGGTGGCGCGAACGGCGGTGTCTGGGAGTCACGTGACCGTGGCGCTTCCTGGCAGCCTCGGACCGACTTTGCCTCGACCCTCACCGTTGGCGCAATCGCGTTCGACCCCAGCCGCGCGGCCACGGTCTACTGCGGGTTGGGCGAGGGCGACTGGTGGTCCTTACTCGGCAATGGGGTCTTAAGGTCGTCCGACGGTGGTACATCGTGGTCGTCGGTGTGCACCACCCCGTTCGTGGGACAGGGCTTCTACGCGCTGCGCGTCGACCCCGCCGACGGCAATCGGCTGTTCGGCGCCGCGACCGGTGGACTGTACGTCTCGACCGACGCGGGTACGACCTGGACCCAGCGCCGTTCGCAGCGCACGTTCGCCGTCAGCCTCGGCACCAGTGAAGTGCTGGCGTCTTGCGCCGACGGTCTGTTCCGTTCGACCGACTCCGGCACCACTTGGACAGCGGTGAACCTGCCGGGAGCGCCGGCCGGGTTCGTTCGGCTCGCCGTCGCCGTGGCTCCGTCCAACCCGAACGTCGCCTATGCTTTCGGTACCGGCACGCCATGGATCCCGCAGCCCGATGGGAGCCAGATCCCCACCGGCTACCTGTGGCGCCGCGCCGCCGGGGTGTGGACGGCGATTGGGCTGCCTCCCGGACTGGCAACCGTTCAGTCGTGGTACGACTGGTATGTCGCCGTCGCCCCGGACCTCGACACGCAGGTGTACTGCGGCGCCATCGAGTTGCACCGCGGTGACCTGTCCGGCGCCACTTGGAGCTGGCAGACGATCAGCAACAAGGGCTCGTCCGGGCAGTCGATCCACCCCGATCAGCACAGCATCGCCTTCGAGCCCGGGAACCCCGCCACGGTGTACGCCGGCTGCGACGGCGGCCTGTTCCGCTCCCCCGATCGTGGAACCACCTGGGTGAGCTGCAACAACGGCCTGGTCATCAGCGAGTTCGAGTACCTCGCCCAGGACTGGGGCTCGTCTCGGTGGCTCATCGGCGGTACCCAGGACAACGGCACGAACCGGTGGACCGGGCCCTCGGCCTGGGAGCACGTGGAAGACGCGGACGGCGGCGACGTCCACGTCAACCGCCAGAACCCCTCGATCGTCATCCACAGCCGCCAGTGGGGCGGCCTGCTGCGCTCCACCAGCCGGGGCGACTGGGGAAGCTGGACCACCGTCACCCCCACCCGGCCCGCCGGCGAGGGCAGGGGCCTGTTCTACCCGCCGCTGGAGGGCAGCGCCACCAGCGGCGACACGGTGGCGGTCGCGATGCAGGCGTTGTACGTGTCCCGGGACAACGCCAGCACCTGGACCCGGGTCGGGTTCCCGAGCGCCGGTATCGGCACGGCGCTGGCTGTCCCCGACCCGGACACCGTTCTCGTCGGCCTGGGCGACGGCCGGATCCTGCGCACCCGTTTCAGCTCCGGAGCCTGGGGGGCACTCACCGCGTTGACCACTCCCCGCGCGGGAGCGGTCATCAGCGACCTGGCCGCCGAGCCCGGCGGTACCGGCCGCTTGTGGGCAACGAGCAGTACCCGTGGTGGGGGTCGCGTCTGGCGGTCGGACGACGGTGGCACGAACTGGACCGACCGGACCGGCACCCTGCCCGGGCTACCCGTCAACGCCATCGCCGTCGACGACGGCAACCGCAACCGCGTGTGGGTCGCGGCGGACCTCGGTGTCTACCAGAGTTTCGACGGCGGCGCGTCGTGGACCGACTTCTCCGCAAGCCTGCCGAACGCCTTCGTCGGCGACCTGGTGTTTCACCCTCACGCGCGAGTCCTCCGCGCGGGAACACGCAACCGCGGTGTCTGGGAGATTCCCGTCGATGGCTGGATGACGCAGCCCTGGTGCGGCGTCCAGTGGACGGGAACGCTCGCTGCGAACGCCAGCAGCCGCTGGTTCACCTTCAACTGGCCCGCCACCTGGCACGTTCTGTGGACCGCGATGCCCACCAGCCCGGCGCCGGGGTCCCCACAGATCAGCTTCAAGACCCAGGTGGAACGGGCCGACGCCGAACACGTCACATACTGGATCACCGTCCGCAACCTCACCGGTCAGCCCGTCACCTTCGAAGGACGCTTCTGCGTCCTCAGCCGCTACTGATCTGTCTTTCCGGGAGCAGCCATGTGGACCAATGTTCAATTCACCGGAACGCTGCCGGCCGGCGCGACCCAGCGATGGTTCACGTTCGGGTGGCCCGCAGCCTGGCACGTCGTCTGGTACATCCAGCCGACGACCGTACGCCTCGGCTCGCCGTCCACCGACTGGGACGTGGCGGTCGAACGCGCCGACGCCAACAACGTGACCTACTGGATCACCGTTACGAATCTGGCACCTCAACCGATCACCTTCGAGGGACGCTACGCAGTACTCAGCTGACCACTTCTCATGCGTGAGGGAACGACATGCGGATCACCATCCACGTAGACAACCACGACACCCCTGGCCCACCGGCACCGGCACCGGCACCGGGCCAGGGAATCACCATTTCCGACATCGCGCCCACCGGCAGCGTTTCGACCAATGCCGGGGCAGCCCAGGGCGGCCCACCGGCGGAACTTGCAGCCCGCGCGGCGCGGCTCGGGGCACTCTCGGCCGGCCCTGCGCCCAGTGGCCCACCCGAGGTAGCCGGCGCCCCCGGGTTCGCACCAACCGGCCTCGACGCACAGCCATCCGGCAGGGCGGACACAGTGCTCGGCTCCTCGACCGACGCCTCCGCCGGACCGGCGCCCACCGGCGGCTGATCGGCCACCCAACGGGTCCACCGAACCGTCCCACACCAGCCGAACCGAATCGGGAGGGATCATGACAGTTGGCAGGCGCGTGCGTCGGCGTTTCTACATCGAGACCGGACTGACCGTGGCCAGCTTTGTCCTGCTGGTCGCCACCTTGATCAACCAGGAATGGATCGAGGTGGTGTTCGGCGTCGATCCGGACCACGGCGACGGGTCGCTGGAGTGGTTGGTCGCCGCGGCCGTCGCGATCATCGCGATCATCGGTGCCACGTCCGCTCGATCCGAGTGGCGACGCTCGCACGTGGCGGCGGACTCTCTCTAGGAATGTACCGAAAATCTTGCTCGTGCTGCCCTGTTTGACCAAATTTATTGATATATGTCTATTTGGACAATATGAGATGGCTCAGATGAGATTCCACAATCTTCAGTGGTTTTCCGGCTCTATGCAGTTGGTCGGAAGTCGTGTTTGAACACCAACGTCCAGTTGCCGTCTGTCGTGGCGGAGTGTAGCTGTCCGGAGCTTGGAGAAAGGGGCACACCCTAGCCATCACCGCCTACCCCGCCGAAACCCCGGACGAGAACCTGGCAGACGGGGCCATCATCGACAAACAGTTCATCCGCCTCGTCGTCTCCACCTGAACCCTGGACGGCTGTCGGCCATATCGTCGAACAATTCTGCGGGTCCGTCGACATCTGCCATTTCGTGCTATTTTGCGACGCTTCACCATGCGGGCAAGTTCCGCTCACCGAGCAGATCACCCGCACCGGCGGGCAGCCCGATTCCGCCTACGGGCTTTGGGTCTGTAGGCGGTTTTCGTTGGGGTGACAGCGGTTTTTGCCTACGCTTTCTGGACGGCCAGGCCGTGCTGGTTCGGGGCGACGTCCACGAGGACGTTGTCGCCGTCCCGGACGGTGCCGGCGAGCAGTTCCCGGGCGAGTGGGTCGCCGATCGCGGTCTGGACGAGCCGGCGCAGCGGGCGGGCGCCGAAGACCGGGTCGTACCCGGCGTCGGCGAGCCAGGAGCGGGCGGCGTCGGTGACCGTCAGGGTGATCCGCCGGTCGGTCAGCCGGGCGCGCAGCAGGTCGAGCTGGAGATCGACGATGCGGGCCAGGTCGTCCTTGTCGAGCTGGTCGAAGATGAGGATGTCGTCGAGCCGGTTGAGGAACTCGGGCTTGAACGCCTCCCGCACCGCGATCATGACCGAGTCGCGCTGCACCTGCGGGGGCAGGGTCGGGTCCGCGATGAACTGGGAGCCGAGGTTGGACGTCAGCACCACGATCGTGCTGCGGAAGTCCACCGTGCGGCCCTGCCCGTCGGTAAGGCGTCCGTCGTCGAGGACCTGCAGAAGGATGTCGAAGACGTCAGGGTGGGCCTTCTCCACCTCGTCCAGCAGGATCACGCTGTAGGGGCGGCGCCGGATCGCCTCGGTGAGCTGCCCGCCGGACTCGAAGCCGACGTAGCCGGGCGGGGCACCGATGAGCCGGGCCACCGAGTGCTTCTCGGCGTACTCGCTCATGTCGATGCGGACCACCGCGCGTTCGTCGTCGAACAGGAAGTCCGCGAGCGCCTTGGCCAGCTCCGTCTTGCCGACGCCGGTCGGGCCGAGGAACAGGAACGAGCCGGTCGGCCGGTCGGGGTCGGAGATGCCCGCGCGGGCCCGGCGCACGGCGTCGGAGACGGCCCGCACCGCGGCGTGCTGGCCGACGACGCGGGCGTGCAGCTCCTCCTCCATGCGCAGCAGCTTGGTGGTCTCCCCTTCCAGCAGCCGGCCGGCGGGGATGCCCGTCCAGGACGCGACGACCTCGGCGACGTCGTCGGGGCCGACCTCCTCCTTGAGCATGGCGCTGCCGGGCTCGTCCGCGCCGGGCAGCGCGTCGGTGGCCGCGGCGAGCCGCTTCTCCAACGTCGGGATCGTGCCGTAGCGCAGCTCGCCGGCCTTGGCCAGATCGAGGTCACGTTCGGCGAGGTCGAGGGCGCGCCGGGCGTTCTCCAGCTCCTCCTTGGCCTTCTGCACCTCGACGATGGAGCTCTTCTCACGCTGCCAGCGGGCGGTCAGGCTGGACAGTTCCGCCCGTTTCTCGGCGAGCTCGCGCCGCAGCCGCTCGCGGCGCTCCTTGGACGCGCTGTCGCTCTCCTTGGACAGCGCCATGTCCTCGATCTCGATGCGCCGGACGGCGCGCTCGAGCTCGTCGATCGCCACCGGCCGGCTGTCGATCTCCATCCGGAGCCGGGACGCGGCCTCGTCCACCAGGTCGATGGCCTTGTCGGGCAGGAACCGCCCGCTGACGTACCGGTCGGAGAGGGTGGCGGCGGCGACGAGCGCGGCGTCGGTGATCCGGACACCGTGGTGCACCTCGTAGCGCTCCTTCAGCCCGCGCAGGATGCCGATGGTGTCCTCGGCGGACGGCTCGCCGACCAGCACCGGCTGGAAGCGGCGCTCGAGCGCCGGGTCCTTCTCGATGCGGGTGCGGTACTCGTTCAGAGTGGTGGCGCCGATCATGCGCAGCTCGCCGCGGGCGAGCATGGGCTTGAGCATGTTGCCGGCGTCCATCGCGCCTTCGGCGGCGCCCGCGCCGACGACCGTGTGCAGCTCGTCGATGAAAGTGATCAGCCGGCCCTCGGCGGAACGGATCTCGTTGAGGACGGCCCGCAGCCGCTCCTCGAACTCGCCCCGCAGCTTCGAGCCGGCCACCATCGAGCCGAGGTCGAGCGAGACGATACGCCGGCCGCGCAGGGACTCCGGCACGTCACCGGCGACGACCCGCAGCGCGAGCCCCTCGACGATCGCGGTCTTGCCGACGCCGGGCTCGCCGATGAGGACCGGGTTGTTCTTCGTCCGCCGGGACAGGACCTGCACGACGCGGCGGATCTCGGCGTCGCGTCCGATGACCGGGTCGAGCTTGCCGGCGCGGGCCTGCTCGGTGAGGTCCACGGAGTACTTGTCCAGCGCGCGGTAGGAGCCCTCGGGATCACGGCTGGTCACCCGGTGGACGCCGCCGCGCACGGTGTCGAACGCGCCGCGCAGGGCCTCCGAGCTCGCCCCGAACTCGGTGAGCACCCGGGACGCCTCGCCGCCCTCCTCCGCGAGCGCGACCAGCAGGTGCTCGACCGAGGTGTACTCGTCGCCGAGCCGGTTCGCCTGCCGCTCCGCGTTGTCCAGGACGGTGATGAGCTGCCGGGACAGCTGCGGCGGGGCGACGGACGCGCCGGTAGCGTGCGGCAGCCGGCCGACCGCCGCCTCGGCGCGTCCGCGTACCTGGGCGAGAGGCACACCGACGGCCTCGAGCAGGTCCACCGCGACCCCGCCGGTCTGGCTCAGGACGGCGACCAGCAGGTGCAGGGGGTCGACGAGCGGTGAGCCGTCACCGGTGGCGCGGCTGACGGCGGAGGACAGGGCTTCCTGCGAGCGGGCGGTGAGGCGGTCAGCGTTCATCGGAGTCCTAAGATGATCGTTTTGGGCGTACCATCTTCGTAACGCTCAGGATAGTTGAGTCGTTCCCACTTAAGTTTGCGTGATGCGAAGCGTCCGCCCCGCACGCGACGGCTCGCGACTCGGCGGCTCGACACGGATCGTCGACGGCGCGCCGTCCGGCGAAGCCGCTGCCCGACGGGGAACCGCGTTCGACGTGGGGGCGGCGGCCGGCGAGGGACCGGCGAAGGAGCGGCGGCCGGCGAGGGAGCGGTACCCGAACGAGCCGGCGTTCATGGCCGCTAGCGGCGGGAGCCGGGCCGCCAGACCACTATCGCGCTGCGGTCGACGGGAACCAGGTCGCGCCGGTGGCTGCGGTGCGCCTCGGCGACCCGGCGCTCGGCCTCGGCGCGGACCGCCGCCAGCTCCTCGGTCAGCTGCCGGACCTGCGCCTGCAACATCATCACCTGGCTGCCCAGCTCCAGGATCCGCCGGACGCCCTGGAGGTTGACGCCCTCCTCCTGGGACAGCCGCTGGACCTCGCGCAGCAGCGCGACATCCCGCACGGAGTACCGCCGGCCGCGTCCGGACGTGCGGCCGGGAGTGACCAGGCCGAGGCGGTCGTAGGCCCGCAGCGTCTGGGGGTGCATGCCGGCGAGCTGTGCGGCAATGGAGATCACGTATACCGGTGTGTCGTCGTCGTGCGCGGGGCTCGGGCGGGGTGCCGCGGGCGTTCCGGACGGGCCGGGCGGGACGCCCGCGGGCCTCGCCGGCGCCGGAGCCGGCCCCGGCGGGTCGGCGGTACGGCTCGGTCGTGACTTCATGACCGGCCCTCCATCTGTTCCATCAGTGTCGTGCGCGGATCCTCGGGATGGGCGTGGGCGAACTCCTGGAGCGCCGTCCGCGCCTTCGCGGAGAGATCCGTCGATTTCGGCACGGTCACGTCGACGGTCACGATGAGGTCGCCGTGACCGCCCCCGCTACGCGGCACTCCACGACTACGTACCCGCAGACGACGCCCACTCGACGTGCCAGGCGGGATCTTCACCGTCAGCGGGGCGCCGTCGATCGTCGGGACCTTCACCGAGGCGCCCAGGGCGGCCTCCACGAAGGTCACCGGCAGGACGACCGTGAGGTTCTGCCCCTCGCGGTCGAACACCGGATGGGCCAGCACGTGGACGGTGACCTCCAGATCGCCCGCCTGGCCACCGCGTTCGCCCGGCGATCCGCGCCCGCGCACCCGCAGCCGCTGGCCGTCGGCGACCCCCGGTGGGATGCGGATCCGCTGCTCGCGTTCGCGCCGGCCGCTGCCCTGGCAGTCCGGGCAGGGCGAATCGATCACCGTTCCCTTGCCGAGACAGTCCCGGCAGGGCTCGGAGAGCGCGAAGCCCCCCTGCGACCGCGACACCACGCCCAGCCCCCGGCAGGTCGTGCACGTCCGCGGCGCGGTGCCCGGCCGGGCACCGCTGCCCCCGCAGGTCAGGCAGGTCGCGGCGCCGGGCAGGCGGACCGTCGCCTCCAGGCCGGAGAGGGCCTTCTCGAACGGGATCGTGACCTCGGCCGCGATGTCGGCGCCACGGCGTGGCCCACGGCCGCCCGGTGACCGCTGGAACAGGTTGTCGAACAGCCCGCCCAGCCCGCCCGGGCCCGCGCCGGCGCCCGCCCCGCCCAGCAGGTCGTCGAGGTTGAACGCGGTGGAGCCGCCGTGGTAGCCGGGCCCGCCCGGCCCGAACCCGCCCGGCTGGAAGCCGTAGCCACCGGCCTGGCCGCCGGGGACGCCACCGGCGGCGAACAGCGCCCGGGCCTCGTCGTACTCCCGCCGCCGGGACTCGTCCGAGAGCACGTCGTACGCCTCGGAGACCTCCTTGAACCGGGCCTCGGCCTTGGGGTCGCCAGGGTTCTTGTCCGGGTGCAGCTCAAGCGCGAGGCGGCGGTATGCCTTCTTGATGTCGGCTGCCGAAGCGTCCTTGGGCACGCCGAGAGCGGCGTAGTAGTCCTTTTCGACCATGTCGCGAACACTCACGGCGCCCCTCCTTCCGTCATCATCTCGTCTACCGACGCCCGATGTGGACGCTGTCCGGCAGGAACCGCGATGGCATTGGCTACTCGGGCTACTCGGGCTGCTCGGGCTGCT
>NZ_CAKKTL010000107.1:0-869 GCF_920664355.1 Protofrankia sp. CiP1_Cm_nod2 | reverse complement strand
CGGGCTGCTCGGGCTGCTCGGCGGCTACTCGGCGGCTTCTGCCGAGCCGCCGCCCGCCTCCGGCGCGGCCCCGGCGGCCGTGCCGTCCACGTCCTGACCGGCGTCGGCGTCCCCCGGCGCCGGTTCGGCGACCGAGACCTGCGCCGGCCGCAGCACGCGGCCGGCGTGCCGGTAGCCGGCCCGGAAGACGTCCACGCAGGTCGGCCTGGTCACCTCGGCCGAGTAGGTGTGCATGAGCGCATCGTGGACGAGCGGGTCGAACTCGTCCCCGCGGGAGCCGAAGCGCTCGAGCCCGGCGGCCTCAAGGGCGGCTTCCAACGACTCCGCCACCGCCTTGAACGGGCCTTCCAGATCGCCGTGGTCGCGGGCGCGGCCGATGTCGTCGAGGGTCGGCAGCAGCGCCAGGAGCAGCCTGCCGGCCGCCTGCTCGGCCAGGGCCTGCCGGTCACGCTCGACACGGCGCCGGTAGTTGTCGAACTCGGCCTTGAGACGTTGCAGGTCACCGGTGCGCTCGGCGACCTGCTGGCGCAGCGACGCCACCAGCTCGGCCTCACCGGCCGGTGCGGCGCCGGGCGCCGGCCCCCCCGCCGAGGACGTGAAGGCGCCCTCGGCGGTGGCGGCGGCCTGCGTCCGCGCGGCCGCCTCCACCCGGACCTGCCCGCTCTGTGGGTCTATGCGGCGCTTGTCCCGGACGACCACTGGCTCGTCCGGGGTGGAAGCGCCATGCGTCCAGTCGTTGGGGGCCGAGGTCACTTCTTGTCCTCCTCGTCCACTATCTCGGCGTCCACCACGTCGTCGTCCGCGCTCGCTCCGGGCGTGCCGCCGGGGCTGCCGGCCGAGCCCTGCGCGGCGTCCGCGTAGAGCGACTG
>NZ_CAKKTL010000106.1:17437-18458 GCF_920664355.1 Protofrankia sp. CiP1_Cm_nod2 | reverse complement strand
CAGCCAGCCCGGCCGGCCCACCGGCCCGCGGCCCGGGGCGGGCCCGGCCCCACCCGGTGGGCCCCGCCGCTCCTCCCGGCCCGGTGAGCGCACCCGTGCGCGGCATCGCGGCACACAGCCGTGTGACGAGGACGGCCGTACCCGCACCCAGCAGACCGGCGGCCAGCACCGCGGGGCCGACCAGCCGGCCGTCCGGCGCCCGGATGGCGGCCACGTTCAGGCAGCCGGCCAGCAGGGCGACCAGAACCACTCCGCTCAGGCCCGCGGCCATGTCGACCGTGACCGTCGCCGCCCGTCCCACCGGGGAGCCGTGACGGCGGGCGGTGGCCCGCCGCTCCCCTGCCCCGAGCAGCCGTCTCACCGGCGGCGCGGAAAGAACATGATCATACTGCTGCCGGGCCCCGGTCGCCGCTGGCGGCCCGGCCCACGGCGAAGCACCGGCGGCCCGCGCACCCCCGCGCCGTCTGGCCAGCTGGACGAGGATGACCGCCACCACGGCGGGGCCGATGACCCCGGCCAGGTTCCCGATCCCGTCGGAATCGGTCAGCGCGGCGGTGACGTCCGCGGCCAGCGCCGCCACCAGCACGATCGCGAGGGTCCCGGTCGACGCCCCGAGCGCCCGCACCCAGGCCCGGCCGAGCAGGACCCCTTCGACGGCGATGACGGCGGCGAGCGGAAGCCGCCCCACGGTCGCGGCGAGCACCGGTACGGCAGCGGCGACGGCGACGCAGATGCCGGTGAGAGGCGTCCGCGGGCAGCCCGGTCGCCGCGGGTGACTGTCCACCGGCGTGCCGGCCGGCTTCGTCCTGAGGACCGTCCTGCCTCCGCGGGCGTACACGTCCCCATGTTCCCATGGCTGCCGTGGGCGGTCGCGGACGACAGCGGCGAACCGGGCGAAACACCCAGGTGGACACCCAGGTGGACACCCGGATGGACAGCCGGATGGACAGCCGTATGCACGCCTGGGTGGGCGGTCCGTCCGGGCACCTGTCGCCGTATGCCCCCGGCGGGCATCGGCCTT
>NZ_CAKKTL010000106.1:13656-16836 GCF_920664355.1 Protofrankia sp. CiP1_Cm_nod2 | reverse complement strand
CGGCCGGCGAGCGTGGCCGTCCCGGGGCCCTACCGGGCGGGACGAGCCCGGGGCAGGACGGTTCACCCACCGGCGAACGGCGGCAGCACCTCCACGACGGCACCGTCCGTGAGCGCCACGTCAGCATGATCGCGGCGCCCGACCGGCAGGTCGTCCACCAGGAACGCGCAGTGGGCCAACAGCTCCGCGAGTGCGCCCGGGTGACGTTTCGCCACGGTTGCCAGCAGGTGCGCAAGGGTCTCGGCGTCCTGCCGCTCCTCGGGCACGCCCGCCGCGTGCCGGGCGGCGGCCCAGTAGCGGACAGTCACGCGGGCCACCGGCACCCCCTCCCGCCGTCGGCCACACCGGTCTCCCTGGAGGCATCGCGATCACCAAGGGTGCATCCGGCCCGGGGCTGGCCAGGGTCGCGCGGGCCGGTCGCGGGCGTGTCGGCACAACGCCCGATGCCGTCGGAGCCGGCCTCTACCGGGGGCCTGCCACGAAATCCGGAAAAGCCACGAGCGGCGGTGCCATCAAGATCAAAATCTTGGCCGGTTACGGAACGATCACGGTAACGATGGACCGTGGCGAGAATCTCAGCGCCCACAGCGGGGAGAACTCCTCATGCGGTAGGAGTGGAGTACGACACTCCGCTATCCTCCCCACAGGCCGGTCTTCGTTTCGCGCCCATGACGGCCGTGGAACGCGAACCGACCGCAAGGTATCCGTGGGTCGACGCTGCCCCAACATCGCAACCGAACCCTGGAGGAGTCAACTTGAGCGTCGTCCTGTTGCTCACCAACGCCCCCGGACCATCCGCGGAGTCCTTTCCCTCGCTCGGGCTCCTGACCCACACCGTTCGTGTCGCTCCGCTTGAGGCCAGCGCACTCCTTGACGCACCCCCGGTGGATGTCGTGGTGGTGGACGGGCGCCGGGAACTGGTTGTCGCCCGTGGCCTGTGCCGCCTGCTGCGCACGACCGGGCTCACCACCGCGCTGCTCGCCCTCGTCACCGAAGGCGGACTGGCCGCCGTGTCAGCCGACTGGGGCGTCGACGACGTGGTGCTCGACAGCGCCGGGCCAGCCGAGGTCGAGGCGCGGCTGCGGCTCGCGATCGGCCGGGTGGCGACCGCCGGCGGCACCGCCGAGGCCGGCGTCATCCGCTCTGGCGACCTGTCGGTGGACGAGACCACCTACTCGGCCAAGCTGCGTGGCCGTCCGCTTGAGCTCACCTTCAAGGAGTTCGAGCTGCTGAAGTACCTCGCGCAGCACCCGGGCCGGGTCTTCACCCGCGCCCAGCTCCTGCAGGAGGTCTGGGGCTACGACTACTACGGCGGCACCCGGACCGTCGACGTCCACGTGCGTCGCCTGCGGGCCAAGCTCGGCCCGGAGCACGAATCGATGATCGGCACCGTGCGGCACGTCGGTTACAAGTTCGTCGCTCCCCCGATCGCCCCGCTGCCCGGCGGCGAGGCGGTGCCCGGCTCCAACAGCCGGGAAGTAATACGTACTCCCGAACGCGTGTAGTGCCGGCCAGGGTCCGGGTGGTTCCAGCCGGAGTCCGGGGCCACCGGACCGGTCACGTCGCTTTACCCGGACCTCCGGGCTGTTTCGCGACATGGCGAGGACCTCGGCGCGAGAAAGCGTACGGTGTCACTCCTGGACGGGCACGGCACGCCCGTCGGACGCCGTGACCAGCAGGTGCCCGTGCGCCGGGGCTCCCGCCGGCACGGCGTCGCCCGATATCCGGCCGGTGCTGCGATCCAGCCAACAATGTGATCAAGCCGGATTCATGACCGAACCGGGAAATCTCCGGCCGCGGCAGGCCCACCCGGATGAAAACCAGTACGGAACGCCCTAATGTCGCGGGAATGAGACTGCGCTGGACGCGGCACCTGACTCCCCGGACAGTGGACGACCTGCGGCAGCTGGCTGCCACGGCCACGGCGGCCGACGGAGCCGGCCCACTGTCCGACGACGCCGCGTTACGGCTGACGACACAGCCACTGACCGCCGCGCAACACCTGATCGTCACCGTCCCGGGCCCCGCGGCGCCCCCGGCCGTCCCAACCGGCACAGCCGGCACGGCAGGCCCGACCGGCACAGCCGTCCCAACCGGTGTCCCGACCGGCACAGCCGTCCCAGCCGTCCCGACCGTCCCAGCCGGCACGGCATCCCAGGACGACGAGACGTCGGCCTCCCAGAACAGCGCAGGGACCGCCCATGACGACGACGCCGGAACGATCGCCGGATACGCCTACCTGGCCACCCCTGATGCCCACGGCTGGCAGGCGGAGGTCGTCGTGCACCCCGCCCGACGCCGTCAGGGTGTCGGCGGCCACCTGCTGGCCGCCCTGACCACGGCCGCCGACCAGGCCGGCGCGGACCTGCACGTCTGGGCGCACGGCGACACGCCCGCGGCGGCAGCCCTGGCGGACAGGTACGGCTTCAGCCGGCAGCGGGTGCTCTGGCAGATGCGCCGCGCGCTGCCCGCCCCGGTCTCCCCTGACGGACGCAGGGCACACCCCGGCCACCCCACCGGTCACGCTCCCGGCCACATCCCCGGTCACGAGGCCCCGCCTCTCCCGGACGTGACGCCCCCGCCCGGGGTGACCATCCGGGCCTTCGTCCCAGGGCAGGACGAGGACGCGTGGGTGGCGGTCAACAGCGCCGCCTTCGCGGACCATCCGGAACAGGGACGCTGGACGGTGGAGGATCTCCGGCTGCGCGAGGCCGAGCCGTGGTTCGACCCGGCGGGCTTCTTCCTCGCCGAAGCGGCGGGCCAGCTCGTCGGCTTCCACTGGACGAAGGTGGAGGCGGGCATCGGCGAGGTGTACGTCGTCGGGGTCGCGCCCACCGCCGCCGGACGCGGGCTCGGCCGGGTACTGACCCTGATCGGCCTGCACCACCTGCGCGACCGTGGCCTGGCCACGGTGATGCTCTACGTCGACGACACCAACCGCCCGGCGGTACGCCTCTACGAGACCCTCGGCTTCACCCCCCACCACTGCGACATCTCCTACCTGCGCGAACCGGAGGCCCAGCCCGGATCCGGGCCCGACCGGCTCTGAGCCACCCGGTCGACGGGGCACGATCACGCTCACCACACGGTTACGCAACAGGCGTCCTGGCTCCCGCCCGGTTGCGTAACGTCCCGCCAGCCCGCGACCGCCCCGGTGGGCGGCGGGGTCAGGGGCCGGGC
>NZ_CAKKTL010000106.1:2313-13486 GCF_920664355.1 Protofrankia sp. CiP1_Cm_nod2 | reverse complement strand
ATCGGGTCAGGGGCCGGGCATCGGGCTGTCCGCGAGGCGGAGGCGGTAGCCCACACCGCGGACGCTCTCGATCAGCCGGGGTTTCCCCGCCTTCCCCGTATCCCCCAGGCGGCCGCGCAGCCGGCGGATGTGCACGGCGAGCGTGTTCGTCTCGTGGCTGCTCGTGCCCCAGACACGCTCGAGCAGCGTCTGGTGGGTGACCACGGATCCGGCCTGCTCCAGCAGGATCCGCAGGAGCCTGAACTCCCGCGGCGGCAGCCGCACCGGGATGCCGTCCACCCACACGTCGTAGGCGGCGAGGTTCAGGGTGATCGCTCCGGCTCGCAGCACCGTGGGCCAGGCCCGCTCCAGGTCGCTCCCCCGCATGGACCGGGCCAGGGCCAGGACCTCGTTGACCCGGTAGGGCTTGGCGACGCAGGCACTCGCGCCGGCCGCGAGCCCCGCCGCCGCCTGCCGCCGGTCCTGCGGGCCGACCCCGAGCAGGATCGGCATGTCGTCCCGGGTACGGACGGTCCGTACGACCGTCACCCCGTCCACGATCGGCAGCCGGGCGGAGATCAGCAGCACCGCTGGCGCGAGACGGCCGATCTCCAGCAGCGCCCGGGCACCGTCGGGGACGACGCTGACCCCCATGCCCTCGTCGGCGAGGGCGGTGAGCAGTTCGGTGTCCGCGGCGGCGTCGGCGACCAGCAGTGTCGGGCCCGGCGGCGCTGCTGAGCCCGACGTCACCGGTACCGACAGCAGACCAGGCGCCAGCGGGCCCGGCACCGGCACCGGCACCGGTGGACGCGGCGGGCCGGCCGCCGTGGGCTCGTCGACCGCACGGCACCGCTCCACCGGCACGGACTCGTCATCAGCTGGCCGCACAGGACGCATCCAAGGGATCGTGACGGCTCCACAACGGCCCGCGGAGTGGCCCGCGGCCACGACAGGGCTTGCGGAGTGGCCTGTGGCCACGACAGGGCTTGCGGAGTGGCCTGTGGCCACGACAGGGCTTGCGGAGTGGCCCGCGGCCACGACAGGGCTTACGGACACGACGGGGACCGGCTCAGCCGAAGCGTCCGGTGATGTACTCCTCCGTACGCTTCTCCGTCGGATTGGAGAAGATCTTCTCGGTCCGGTCCATCTCCACCAGCCGGCCGGGGTCGCCGGTCCGGTCCAGGGTGAAGAACGCCGTGGTGTCGCTGACCCGGGCGGCCTGCTGCATGTTGTGGGTCACGATGACGATCGTGTAGCTGGACTTGAGTTTGGTGATCAGATCCTCGATGGCCAGGGTGGAGATGGGGTCGAGGGCGGAGCACGGCTCGTCCATGAGCAGCACCTGCGGTTCGACGGCGATGGCCCGGGCGATGCACAGGCGCTGCTGCTGGCCGCCGGACAGGCCCGCGCCGGGCCGGCCGAGCCGGTCCTTGACCTCCTCCCACAGGTTAGCGCCGCGCAGCGACTCCTCGGCCCGTTCGTCGAGCAGCGACTTCTTGCGGGTGCCGTTGAGCTTCAGCCCGGCGACGACGTTGTCGTAGATGGACATCGTCGGGAAGGGGTTCGGCCGCTGGAAGACCATCCCGACGGCGCGGCGCACGTTCACCGGGTCGACCCCCGGCCCGTAGAGGTCCTCGCCGTCGAGGAGCACCCGGCCCTCGACCCGGGCCGCGGGCAGCACCTCGTGCATGCGGTTGAGCGTGCGCAGCACCGTGGACTTGCCGCAGCCGGACGGCCCGATGAACGCGGTGACGCTCTTCGGCTCGATGCTGAAGTGGATGTCGGAGACGGCCCTGAACTTTCCGTAGTAGGCGGTCAGCCCGGAGACATCGATACGGGTGGCCATGGGTTACCTCGGCTTCTCGCGCTTCGGTCGTTCGACGGACGGCATGGACGGCGTGGACGGCGTGGACGGCGTGGACGGCGTGGACGGGGCAGGAGAGGAAAGCATCACCGGACCCTGGCCAGCCGGGCGATCAGTCGCGCGGCCGCGTTGAGCAGCATCACCAGGACGATGAGCGTCAGCGCGGCACCCCAGGCCCGGTCGATGGCGACCTGTTGCGGCTGGCCGGCCTGCGAGTAGATGTACAGCGGCAGCGCCGACTGCGGGCCGGAGAACGGGTTGAAGTTGATGGAGTCGGTCCCGAAGATGGTCAGCAGCAGCGGCGCGGTCTCACCGGCGACCCTGGCCACCGCGAGCATCACCCCGGTGACGATCCCCGGCAGCGCGGTCGGGAGCACGACCTTGACGATCGTCCGCCACCGGCTGACACCGAGCGCGTAGCTGGCCTCCCGAAGATCGTTCGGGACGAGCTTGAGCATCTCCTCGGCGGAGCGCACCACAACGGGGATCATCAGGATCGTCAGGGCGAGCGCGCCGGCGAAACCGGTTGGCTTCTGCTCGAGCGCGAGGATGTAGAACGCCAGGATGAACAGACCGGCGATGACGGAGGGCAGGCCGGTCAGCACGTCCACGAAGAAACTGATGGTCCGGCTGATCCGGCCCCGGCCGTACTCGACCAGGTAGATCGCTACCAGCAGGCTGAACGGAACGGCGAGAAGGCTGGCCAGGGCGATCTGTTCCAGGGTCCCGATCAGGGCGTGGTAGATGCCGCCGCCGGCGTCCCGCGCCCCGATGTTCCGCATGGAGTGGGTGAGGAAATTGACGTCGACGCGTTGCGCGCCCTTGGAGATCACGCTCGCCAACACCGCGACCAGCGGGATGACCGCGAGCAGGAAGGCGAGGTACACCAGGGTGGTGACGCCACGGTCGGTGGCCCGCCGGGAGCCCTCGACGGCGATCGACGCCACGGTCTGGCCGATCAGGTAGAGCGCCCCGGCGATCAGCACGAACTGGATCCGGCTCGTTATCGGGGCCAGCACGTACAGCACGACGGTGGCGGCGACGGCACCGGCGCCGATCGCGGGGAACACCGCCCGCGGCAGCCGTCGGCCGACCAGATGCAGGCCACCGGGGGCGGCGGCCATGGCGGCAGTCGATGTACTCATGCGGCGGCACCTGAGAATTCACGTCGGCGGGCGATGATGGCCCGGGCGATCATATTGACGATCATAGTGACGACGAACAGGACGAGACCGGAGGCGATGAGCGCTCCGCGACCGACGCTGTTGGCCTCGGCAAAGCCGTTCGCCACGTTCGCGGCGATGGTGTTGCCGGCCGGCGACAGGATCTGCCAGGAGATGCCGAAGGACGCGGGCAGTACCAGGGCGACCGCGATCGTCTCCCCCATCGCGCGCCCGAGCCCGAGCATCGACGCGCTGATGACTCCCGGCCGGCCGTACGGGAGCACCGCCGTGCGGATCATTTCCCACCGGGTCGCGCCGAGAGCGAGAGCGGCCTCCCGGTGCGCGATCGGCACCTGGAGGAAGACCTCCCGGGAGAGGGCTGCGACGATCGGCAGGATCATGATGGCCAGGACGACCGACGCGACGAAGATCGAACGTCCGACAACGCTGTTGTCGGTGGCGAACAGCGGAATCCAGCCGAAATAGTCGGTGAGGAACTTCTGGACGCCCTCCATGCGCGGGACGAGCACGATCAGGCCCCACAGCCCGAAGATGACGCTGGGGACGGCGGCGAGCAGGTCCACGACGAACGCCAGCGGGGCCGCGAACCGGCGAGGCGCGTACACCGTGATGAACAGTGCGATGCCGACCGCCACCGGCACGGCGATGGCCATTGCTATGACGGCCGTGAGCAGCGTGCCGAACAGCAGGGCCGCGACTCCGAAGACCGGCGGCGAGCCGTTCGGGAACCACTCCGTGGTAGTCAGGAAGTTGCCGGTGTTGGCGCTGAGGGCGTCCGTCGCCTCCAGCACCAGAAAGGCCGCGATCGCGGCGATGAGCGCGAGAAGGCCGAGACCGGCCGACCGGGTCAGGTTTTTGAACAGGGCGTCCATGGGTCTGGCCCGGGCGCCGTCGCTGCTGTTGGTGGGCTCCGCCGTGGCCACGGCGGCGTCGTTCCCCGGCGAGCCTTTCCGGGGGCCGTCCGGCTCACTGCTCATCATGCCTCTCAACAGGTTGTGTCAGGCAGTGTGCCCGCCCGCCCGCCTCACGCGGCGGGCGGGCGGGCACAGCGATGGATCGTCCGGTCAGGACTTGTGGGTACCGGATCGCCGTTTCAGAATCATGAAATTGTCGCTACGGCCGAGCGCACCCTCGCTGCAAGCCCACTCGGGAGCGGAGCGTAACCGAGGTTGGCGATAGCGGCCTGACCGTCCGCGGAGGAGGTGTAGGTCAGGAAGGACTTCACCAGCGCGGCCTGGTCCGCGGGCAGGCCCTTGGTGCAGGTGATCTCGTAGGTGACCAGGTAGATCGGGTACGCGCCGGATGTCGCCGCGGCGTAGTCGAAGGTCAGTTTCAGGTCGTTGCCTTCGGCGATCTTGGCTGTGCCCAGGCCCTTGGACGCGGCGTCCGTGCTGACCGTGACGTACTCACCGGCACCATTTTTGATCTTTGCTGTCGACAGGGCGGCGTTCTCCGCGTAGGACAGCTCGACGTAGCCGATGGCGCCGGTGGTCGACTTGACGGTCTGGGTCACCCCGTCGCTGCCCTTGGAGCCCTGGCCGCCCTGGGCCTTCCAGTCGGAGCCGGACCCGTGCGTCCAGTCGGCCTTGGCGACGCCGTCGAGGTACTTGGTGAAGTTGTCCGTGGTGCCCGAGCCGTCGGAGCGGTGCACCGAGACGACCGCCTTGTCCGGCAGGGAGGCCCCGGGGTTGTCAGCCGCGATCACGGGGTCGTTCCACCTGGTGACCGCACCAGAATAGATCTTCGCCAGCGTCGGGGCACTGAGCTGCAGGTCCTTCACCTCGGCGAGGTTGTAGATCACGGCTACCGGGCCGGCGACCATGGGCAGGTCGACGAGCTGGCCGCCGGTGCAGCGCTTGGCCGCGTTGGCCGCCTGGTCATCCTTGATCGACGAATCCGAACCCGCGAACGCCGTCTGGCCGTCGACGAACGCCTGCCTGCCCGCGGCGGAGCCGACCGACTGGTAGTTGATCGACGAACTGGCACACGCCTGCTGGTATTTCTTCACCCACTCGTCTATCGCGTTCTTCTGCGCCGAGGAGCCCGACGCGGTGATCGACCCTGTCGCGCAGGAGATCGCGGACGTGGTGCTGCCGCCTCCCGGCGTCGCCACCTCCTCGTTGTCGGAACCGCAGGCGGCCACCCCCAGCACCGCCGACATCGCAAGGCCCACGACCGCGACCTGACGCTTCCTTATGTTCACAAAGCGACCCTTCGACTTCAGCGCAACAGCGCTGCTCCGTCCGCCCCCGGACCGGGGTGCCGGCGAGAATCGAAGCGATTCAGAATGAACGAAAGATGAATGGGAGCGGACGCGAAACGGACGCTGATCAGAACACATCCGGGATCGGGCGAAGCGGCCGCGCAGGTCGCGGCGGGTGGGCCCCGGCCGCCGCGACACGCCCGCGCCACGGCAAACCGGTAGCCCGGCGGCATGGGCCTCCCCTGGCCCACCGGCGTCCGCTGTTCGTGTCCGCTGTTCGCGCCGACGACCGTCGGCGCCCGCCGGGCGAAGCCGCGAAAATGTCGCGGCCAGCGGCGCGGACGGTGGTCAGCCCCGACGGCGGGGCTGGGCGTCGGGACGTTCCGTGATGCGTCCGGCCGGCTACGCCGGGGCCGCGGAACACGCCGGGCAGTGTGTCCGCGAGCCTATCCGCGCCACTGGGAACGCCGGGGGACCTCTCCCCCGGTACGCCCCCCGGCATGCTCCCCAGGGTGTGGAGCAGCGGGGCCACGCTGGCTGTTCGCGCTCTCGACGTCGATGACATGGGCAACATTGGTGACACGCAGCAACCGAGTGATCTCCTCGCTGGGGCTGCGCAGAATGAGACGACCGCCGACGGAACGCTGGCGCTGATGCGCAAAAAGAATCACGGCGAGGCCCTGCGAGTCCATGAAGCTGACCTCGGCGAGGTCCACGATGATGTCCCTGGCCCCGGCGATCCGCGCGTCCAGCAGCGCTTCGCGCAGAGGTTCCAGCGAAGAGTAGTCAACGTCACCGATGGGACGGACGACCATGGCCTGCCGGCCACTCACCTCGACACGAACGCTGGGATACATGGCTCCCGGACCGACCGGACGTCCCCAGCGGCACGGGAGCTGGCCGGTGCGCTCCCACGTCGCTGCCCGCCCCTGATCGGGCGTGACACCCCCGGCTCTACCCCGAACCGCGAAAATCCACACTGTCTCCTTGCGCACAACCACGGCCCCTTGCGGGCAACCGCCATGAACAACCGTGGCTCCCCGCGGCCGACCGTGACCGGCTCGGTGACCTGCCCAGCGAGCCGCCCAACGCGACCCGCCCCTCGTGACGGGGCCACTGGCGACAGATGGGCTCCCGACAGGCGAATATATCAGCACAAAAACAGACAAGCCAGTAAAACTCCCCGTCTAACGGGATGGATCCGGCAACCATCACCAACGACGCTGGTCACATGACCAACGCAGCAGCACAGTCCCGATCAGGGAACGACCGAGTGTCCACCCTCGTCAGCCGGGCCGACGGCGCTCAGATCAGCATCGGCGTCCAGCCCGGTACCGGTATCGGGCCGGCGACGATCCTGCTCCGTGTCCGGTCGCCGCTGCCCGGTACCGACCACGCCACGTACCTGGCTGCGCAGGAGGCCCACCGCCTTGCCGCGGCCCTCACCGCCGCCGCGTGTGCCGCCCGCGAGCCCGGCGACCAGCCACGGGCGGCAAGCAACGACCCGCCACGCCCACGCCCGGACAGCCCCGCGTCACCCGAGCACGCCGTCACGATCTGCGAAGGGACCACCGTTTTCGATCTTTCCTGGCTGCTCGGCAGGCTGCCCGCCCACGCCCGTCTCGTTGACTTCGCCAGCGACACCGACGTCGTTCTGATCTTCAGCGTGGACGGCGCGGACGAGGCCGCCGGCCACGGGTGAGCACGACGGTCCGCGCCGACCAGCCGTCAGGTACGCACACGCCGCGTTTCAAGGTCGGCGCGGCTGTCGCACCAGTAGGGGCCTTCGTCCTCCACCACGTCAGTCATGATCACATGATGACGACCGACGTGTCCCGCCGACAGCAGGCAGGTGAGGCCCTCGGCGCGGCACCCAGGCGCGGTGACCGTCGCGGGTGTGCTCCAGACCAGCCACGCCTCCTGATTCCCCCAGCCCTGGAGAACGGCCATGTGCCTGTCCGGATGCCCGCTCTCCAGGGCGCACGTGACCTCGTCCGGCACTTCGTACGCCGCTCCCGGGAGGCCCTCGAACCGGCAGACGACCTCCTCGGGCACGCGCTGCCACGCGCCACAGGCACCATCGTCGATGGAGACACCCATCGTCGTTCCCTCCTGTGTGTCTCTGGGCCGCTCCGCTGCGGCCCAGTTACCAGGCCGAGTTACCAACGGCACGGATCAGTTGTCGCGAACAGTCCCGTGCCGGGGCGGCCAAAGCCCGCTCGGCCGACAAGCCCGATACAAGCACGCACAGCCCGAGCCTCGTACACCGGGTTAAAACTTTCCGTTTTGTCTTAACTTCATAGCGTAGTTGATCGCGAAAATCGACACCACCGGATCCGGTCACGGTGTGCCGATCACGGTGTATCGGTCATGGACGGCCCGCCCAGCACGGTCACTGACAGCCTGGCGTGCACCGCCGCGCCCGCGAGCGCGGCAGCCACCCCGGCGGTCGTGGCAACGATGACCAGTGCGCCTTCTTCCGTGCCGGGAGCGCGTTGCGCCGTTTCCCCGGCCCCGGGAAGCGCGAGAACGACGACGTCGGAGGCAACCACCTCCGCGCGCGGGACCTGCGCGTGCGGGGCCAGCGCCGATGGCGTCACCGGCCCCTCGGCGGCGGGCCCGGCACGATCCGTGGGGCGGCCCGCGGGCTGGTCCACAGCTGTCGTCCCATCCCACGGCTGCGACAGCGGCATGCCACCGACGTCGGTGGCGGCTGCCAGTACGTTCACATGATCGCCGACACGCAGGAACAGGACCGAGCCGGCGTCGGTGATACGCACCGGCGCGGCCACCAGGCCAGCCGCCGCCTGCCTCCGTGTGATCAGCCCGGGGCCGAGGACGCGCGCATCGGTGATCGGTTCGCCCTGTCGAACCGCAGCCGTCAGCGTGCGTCCGACCACATCCCGCGGGCTGCGTACGGCGCCAGCCGGTACAACGTCCGTCGGCAACGACGCCGTCCGGACGTCGGTCGCCGCCATGATGGCCCCACCCGCCAGATCAGCGGCCGCGACCACCACCGGCGTCGGGGACGGCGGCCGTGCCGGACGCACCGCCGCGACGGCGAAAAGCATGGCCGAAGCGGCGAGAACAGCCGCCAGCACCCGACGTCGTGCGCCGACCGCGATCCGCCAGGCGCGCCTGTATCCAGGACGGACCGCCTGGCGTCCGACGAGCGACATCATGACCTCCGCGATCATCGTCCGACAGAACGAAGATCACGTTAGTCGTCCGGCGAACCGGCGTCATCGCTCGGCCGCGCGCTGTGGACAACTCGCGGCGGAGCGCCATCCAGCGTCATAACCTGTGGATAGCGACTCGCGACCGGAGCGCCGCGACACCCGAGGACGTGCGTGGCAGCAGCCGGCCCTCAGGCCGCGGCGGTACCCGAAGCGGACGATCCCGACGACGACGAACTGGTAGACGCCGACGAGCTGCTGGAGGCCGATGAGCCGGTGGAGGCCGACGAGCTGGACGCGCTCGACGAGCCCTCCGCCGAGCCGCTGGCGGCGGCACCAGCGCCCACTGTCTCCTTGCTCGACGTACCAACACCGGCATCCTTGCCGGTCTTGTCCTTCGCTCTGTCCCGGGCGCCACCGCCACTACCGGACCGGCTGTCGGTCTTGTAGAAACCGGAGCCCTTGAACACGACCCCGACCGAACTGAACACCCGGCGCAGTCTGCCGCTACAGGTGGGGCACTCGGTCAGCGCCGCGTCATGGAAACTCTGCACAACCTCGAGGTCACGATCGCATGCGGTGCAGCGGTACTCGTAGCGCGGCACGGACTCCTCCCCGGAGTTAGCACTCGACTTCGACGACTGCTAACTCTAACCCGAGACGCGCCCCGCGCGTTCCAAGAGCACCCCGAGAGCCGCGAACAGCCCGGCGCCCTACTCTCCGGACACCCCCCTCCAGGTCTCTCCAGGTCTCTCCAGGTCAGCCCGCGGGCCCCCGTCCACAGAGCATGATCTTTCGGCCTTCGCTCCGCGGAGTGACACTCCGAAGTGACACAGCGGACATCACGCACCCCAAAGCATCACTGTGAGCATTGACTCTGCATGCCATCGACCGTCTCGCAACGCAACGTGACTCTCGGCGTGACAACGACATGAACGGCGACGTCATGCGCCTCGGTGGGAACACGATCAACCAGTTCGTTGTCGTGCACGACAGCCACGAACAGGGCGTCCGGCCTCGCCCGCCGCAACGCCCGGTCATAGGACCCCCCGCCACGACCGAGCCGGCGGCCGTGCGCGTCGACCGCCAGCGCCGGGACAATGATCACATCCGCCTGGTCGAGATCGAAGACGGCCGCACCGAGAGGCGGCTCGCGGGTACCGAACGCGCCGGCGATCAGCGCGCCCGTGTACTCCCGGAAATCCAGATCGAGATCGGGCCGCATGGACGGCAGCAGCACCCGTATCCCCCTCTCCCTGAGCCGTCCGAGCAGACGGCCGGTCTCGGGCTCGCCGGGCAGACTCGCGTAGGCCGCGACCCAGCGGGCCGAGGCGACCTCCGGGAGATCGAGGATCCGCCGAGCCGTCGTCGCGGCGCCGTTCGTCTCGGCCGCCCCCGCGACGACAGGGTGGTCCGTACCAGCGAGCCGGCCCGCTCGCGCCGCGAGCAGGCGTGCGCGCAGCGACGTCTTGGTCCCGTCCTCGCGCACGTCAGCGGACGTCCCGTTCGATGTGGTGCGGAGGGCGCTCGGCACGCAACCGCTCGAGGTCGGCATCCAGTTCCCCCTCCGACCAGCCCTGGTCGTCACCCCAACCGATGTCACGGTCGTCGTCGGACCGTTCCTCGTCCCACACGAGCGCTCCTCCTGCCTGCTGGAAGCGTCCGGCAGCCCCGTCCGGCCCACCTGGCTCGTCCGGCGTCGGTCGGTCTTCCCCCTGAACCCGTATGCCCCGCTCCGGGGGTGTCGTACCAGTCACTTCTCGGTCCGCGGGGGCTCGTCGGCCGGGGGGGCCGGGTCCTGGACACGCTCGATTCCCCGTGCGATAGCGCCCACGACCGTGTCCAGCGCGTCGCGCACGCCTGCCGAGTATGCCTTGGCTTCCGCCCCTGACCTGGGCATTCCCTGCTCTGCCACGAACTCGGGCCCGACATCGATCGCCGCCCGCAGGGCGCGGCGGTAACGGAGCACCGAGATCGGGGGCTCCCCATTCGGGTCTTGATCATATGCTTCGTCTCGGTCGAGCATCGCTCGAACGCCGGCACGACGGGCCACCGGTGTCACCATCGACGTCCTCCCAAAATATTTGCTGTTTAGCAAAACAAACCATAGCGGTAACCTTGACAGTTAGCAAAGAGGCTACGATGTTCCGCGTGGACGACGGTGAGCGTTTGGTTGGCATCGGGGACATAGCGTTCCAGCTGAAGATCACGCGCCAGGCGGTTGACTACTGGACGCGCAAAGACCCGCAGTTCCCTCCCCCCCTGCAGATCGTCAACGCGCCGACCGAGGGCTCCAAAGGGACCAGGGTCTGGCGCAAGCGCGACATCGACGCGTGGATCGTCGAGTACTACCGACGGCGAAAGATCTGACCGGCCGAGGCCGATGCGATCGTCGCTCTTCGCGGGCCGCCAGACAAGCCGGCGGACGGGGAGCGCACGGCCCGGAACCCCCCGGCGGGGATCCCGGGCAACACCGTGTGACAGATGATCGGCCTACCCGCATCAGCGGGCTTCCGACACTCGAGCACACAACCGCAGCGGATCCGGCCGAGCACTGTCCGACGGATACTCCGGGGCTCTTCCGCCCGCCGGGCCCGGGCCCTCCCGACGGCGAACGCCCGCCTCCAGGCCACGCAGGACGACCGCCGGGGACAACGGTCCCGGACAGCAGTCCCACCGGAGGCACCGCCCCGGCCGGATGCCGCACCGTACCGACAGATGCCCTCTTCAGCGGCCCCTCCTCAGCGGCCCCTCCTCAGCGGCCCTG
>NZ_CAKKTL010000106.1:0-1983 GCF_920664355.1 Protofrankia sp. CiP1_Cm_nod2 | reverse complement strand
TCCTCAGCGGCCCTGTCAGGCGACATCCATCGGACGCGGACGCCCCATTGGCCACCGTTGTCGACGTTATCCGCGATGACACGAATCCGCGGAATGACCTCGAATCCACGAAATGGCGGGGCAGCGCGGGCCCGCGGCGCCGCCCGGACAGCCGAGGGCAACCAGATCATCTTCCTTGCCGCCCCGGACGCCCGACGGCCCCGACGGCCAGCCCGGTGAACCGGTCGAACAGAAACAGAATAATAATCTGTCTATATTTGAGAACGCGGCCCGGCCGCATCGCGTCGTACCCGGCAGGGCCGTGACCTGCGGATGTCGTCCATCACCAGCGCCGGTCCGGCAACGGCACCCATCCCCTTCCGAGCCCCGCGGCCTTCATGCCGCCGGAAGCCCCTCAGGTAACCGGCAGACATATCCGTAACCGATACGTCCATAACAGGGCTGTACGCCGTGGACGCCTCCAGGGGGCGCCCGTGCGCCATCCAGGCCCGCACCGACGATCCCATGATCGACTATAGGCCGCCGCGGCGCCGGGACGTCGCCTCTGGGCCCGGGCCCGGGCTGCCGGCCCCCGCCGTGCCGTCCGGAACCTCCGTTCGCCGTCCCGCCACGCCTGAGCAGCGGGAGCGGGAGCGGGAGCGGGCTGAGCATCGCACCCGGCCCCAGGACGTTCACCCCTAGAGCGCCGGTCGGGTAACCATACGTATCCCCCCGAACGGTGGCCCGCTTCGATGAGCGCCAGCTACCGGAGAAGATCGGCGCTATTTTGTCGTTGTGTACGCTTTTTGGCCGCAAAAGCGTACACAACGACAAAATAGCCTGGATCATGGCCTGCACGGGTGGTCCGTGGATGGGATCCGCGCTACTTGACCGGTGCTCTAGCGAACAACGCCGCCGTGATGACCATGGCCCCGCCGTGCGACGACGGGCGCCCAGTGGGCTGCCGAACATGACCCGCGGCCTGGGGAGCGGGCTTGGCGTGCCGGCGACATTGGTCGCGTTCAGCATCGAATGATTCACCGTCAGTGGGCTCGCCATCGATGGATCCGGCATCGCCGCAACGGTTCTTCTCGGCCGCGCGACGCCCGCCGCCACGAGCGCCTGGTGTCGGCCCGTCCGAGAGAGGGTATGGACCGCTCCGCCCGCCTCGGCTCCCGACGGCCGCACCCGCACCAACATCGGGAAGCACATGGGCCGGACGGACCCTCGCGCCCCGGCTCCCGACGGCCGCACCCGCATCCGCACGGGGGCCTCACGACACCGCGACGCCGCCTCGTCGCGGCCCCTCCGGGGTCTTCGGCCACCCCGGAAAACATCATGATCACATTATGGACAGCGGGTAGATTAGACATAGTCCAAAGAAGAGGAGACTCAGATATGATCAACAAGGTTGATCGCGTGGGTAGCCTGCTCCAAGCCACACTGGTAGAGTTTGTTGATCTTGCCCAGCAGGGCAAACAGGCCCACTGGAACGTCGTCGGCCCCCACTTCCTCCCGGTACACCAGCAGCTCGACACGCTGGTCAACGACGTGCGGCTGGGCGCGGACGAAGTCGCGGAACGCGCGGTGGCCATCGGCTACCATCCGGACGGGCGCAGCGCCACCGTGGCAAAGGAGACACCGCTGAGCGAACTGCCCGCGGGGCCGATCAGCGACGCCGACGCGGTGCGCGCGATCGCCAACCGACTACGGAAAGTAGCCGACGCCCTCCGTACGCGGGTGGACCAGCTCAACGATCTCGACCCGGTAACCCAGGACCTGCTGATCGGCCTCACCGCGACCCTGGACAAGCACACATGGATGTTTGGCGCACAGTTGAACTGAGCGCCCGGCTACGTACCGCGGGCCTGCGGGCCACCGGCCCCCGGCTCGCGGTGCTGGACGCCCTGATCCGTCTCGGCGGCCACCGGCGGGCCGACGAGGTGCACAGCCACCTGACGGGCCAGGGCCGCGATCTCGCTCGAGCCAGCGTCTACAACGTTC
>NZ_CAKKTL010000105.1:14144-17792 GCF_920664355.1 Protofrankia sp. CiP1_Cm_nod2 | reverse complement strand
GGACAGCGCGTGCACACTGACGCCGACGGCGACCGCCGCCCACCGGTAGGCGATCTCCTCCAGGACCTGCAGGTACACTTCGAACGGCTGGCCGCCGCCGCCGGCCTCCTCGGGGTAGGGCAGGCTGAGCAGCCCGGCCCGGCCCAGGACGGTGAACGCGTCGCGAGGGAACCGGCCGGCCTCCTCCCACTCGGCCACCCGCGGCTCGAGCTCCTTCTCCGCGATCGTGCTGGCGAGTTCGACCAGTTCGCGCGCCTCGTCCGAGGGCAGCTGACGTTCCGCGGGCATCCGGGCCTCCTGACGACTCGGAGAGTCGATACTCGAAGTCGTACCAGAGTACTGCTTCATTCCTTTTCGGCAGGTGGGCCCGGCTGCCGTGGACTGTCTCCGCCGTCGACGTAGCCGTAGGAGACCGAACCGGAAGCAGCGGCTTCCGCGATCATCTGCTCGGTGCCGGGGCCCGCCGGGGCCCCGCTGTCGATCATCAGGTGGGCGTCCGTCCAGCGGTCGTTCGAGCGGTCGTTCGGCGGATGAATCAACGGCGCCGGTGCCGACGGGGCCGCTCCGGCGTTCTTGCCGTGTGGATGATGCCGGTGCCGCCATGCCATAACACCCACCGCCGCTGACCTGCGGCTACATGTTGCTTTCGTCCGAGTTCTCCAATTCGGGCGTTGTTCTGCGCCGCGTCCCATAAAATCACATGGTTCGCTGTCACGCTCGTCGATGCGAGAAAGGTCAGGATCAGGTGTGGGGGAACTCGCCATTGTCACCGGCGCTTCGCTGGATTCGTCAGGTATCTCTGGGGTGAATTATATCGACCAGGCAGGTGACCGGCATTATGCGTCGTCGGATCCGGTGGCCCGTGGTGCGCACGACAGTCTGCGGCGGACGCCGGTCACCGCGAAGCGACTGACTTCCAACGGGCTGTCGATCCCTTTCGACAGCGATCGTTTCGCGTTGCTGCGTGACAGCACCCCGCTGCTGTCCAATCCGGTTGCGCTCCGGCGCCGGTTCCACGAGGACGGCTATCTGCACCTGCGCGGCGCGCTCGATCCGGACGAGGTCCGCGCGCTGCGGGCCGGCTATTTCTCCCGGTTCGACCCGGTCTACCTGAAGCCCGGGACCGAGCCGGTTCACGGTGTTTTCTCCGGGCAGCTGCCGCCGGGCCTCCCGCCGCACGGCTGGCCGGGCCATCCGGCCCACAGCTTCGTCCGTTCAGCCGCTTTCAGCCGGTTCATAAAGAACCCGCAGCTGCTGCGCCTGGCCGAGACACTGCTGGAGGCCCCCGCGGTTCTGCTGCCGCGGCATATTGTCCGGCATTTCCACCGTGGGTCGCTCACCGCGACCCGCGCCCATGCGGACTTCGACTACCTCGACGCGGGCTCCGACCGCCTGGTGACGATGTGGATACCGTTGGGTGACTGCTCGGTCGAGACCGGCGGCATGGTCTACCTGGAGGGGTCGCACCGGCTCAGCCGCGAGAAGCTGGCGCCCCTGCGTGCGGTGACGGACCGCCCGGGCGATCCCCGGCCGATCAGCCACGACCTCTTCTGGGTCTCCAGCCAGCTGGGCCTGCGATGGATGCACGTCGTCAGCAGGGCCGGCGACATCACCCTGCACAACTCGCACCTCATCCACGCGTCCCTGGACGTCACAGGGGACGTGATGCGGCTGTCCACCGATCTGCGCTTCGCCCGCCGTGGCGACACCATTGACCACCGCTGGACGATCCCCTGGTCGGGCGACGACGGGAACTGAGAGCTCGGCATCCTCCCCCGTGCCGCTCCAGGCGCGGTGGCGCTGCTACAGCGGTCACGAAGCGGCTTAAGGACCGGTACGCGGGCCACCGCGCGGCGGCGTCGGGACCATGGCGAACAGCGATGCTCTACAGCGATGCTCTCACCGGCCCGGGCCCGAGCGTCGGAACAGCGGCCGGCGGCGTATCCGGAGCGGGAATATCCAGCGTGGAGCGCGATTCCACCAGAAGTGCGGAAAAATCTTGCGAAGACCGCTCCTCGCATATCGCTCACATCAGGGCCTGTCCTGCCCACTGGTCGCGGAGATGCCGAACAGTATCCTGATGACGTCAGCACGGACAGGCATGTGCGGTAGGAGACACGGCGTGCAGAATGACCCACGATCGATTTCGTCCACGGGTGACGAGCCGGATTGTGCCAGGGTCACCACCGACACCGGCGAACCGGTGACGATACGTATTCCCGCGGACGGGGTCGAGCTGGTCGGCGATGCCTACGGCGACCCGGCCGCCGCCCCGGTCCTGCTCCTGCACGGCGGCGGCCAGACCCGTCATTCCTGGGGCACGACCGCCCGTATGCTCGCCCGTGACGGCTGGTACGCGCTCACCATCGATCTACGCGGGCACGGCGACAGCGGCTGGTCGCCCGACGGGATCTACCCCCTGAGCCGGTTCGCCGCCGATGTCGTGGCGGCCGTGCGGTGGACGGGGCGGGCGCCCGTGCTCATCGGGGCATCCCTCGGCGGCATTGCCTCGCTGACGGCTCTCAGGCAGCATCCCGATCTCGCGGCTGGTGTCGTCCTGGTCGACGTCTCACCGTTCCTGCAGGCCGCCGGTACGAACCGCATCCGGGAGTTCATGACGGCCAGGCCGGAGGGCTACGGCTCCCTGGACGAGGTCGCCGACGCCGTCGCGGCCTATCTCCCGCAACGGCCCCGGCCGCGCAACATCAGCGGCCTGCGCAAGAACCTCCGCCGGGTCGACGGCCGGTGGTTCTGGCACTGGGATCCCGCTTTTCTGCGTGATACCAGCAATCAGCTGTCCCAGCGCGGGCACGTGGTCATGCCCGGGCTCGAGGAGGCGGCCGTCTCGCTGCGGATCCCGACTCTGCTCGTGCGCGGCGGCAGGTCGGACGTACTGAGCGTCGACGATGCCCGGCGTTTCCTTGAGCTGGTTCCCCACGCCGAATATGTCGACGTGGCCGACGCCCATCACATGGTCGCCGGCGACGACAACTCGGTCTTCGACCAGGCTGTCCGCGACTTCTTCGACCGGCGTGTCCGTTCCCGCCAGCGTCTCGGCCTCGGCACGGCCCCCCGCCCTCGTCGTGACGCGCGGTGAGCGCGCCGTGGGCCTCATGCGGTGAGCGTGCCGTGGGCACCGGGCCACTGCGCGGTGTCAGATGAGCTGTTCGGCCCAGATGCTCTTGCCGGTGCGGTTGTAGCGGGTGCCCCAGTGGTGGGTGAGCTGGGCGATGAGGAACAGGCCGCGGCCGTTCTCGTCGAGGGTGCGGGCGCGGCGCAGGTGGGGGGCGGTGCTGCTGGCGTCGGAGACCTCGCAGATGAGGGCGCCGCGGTCGCGGATGAGGCGCAGGTGGATGGGGCCGGTGGTGTGGCGGATGGCGTTGGTGACCAGTTCGCTGACGACGAGGGTGGTGGTGGGGATGACGTCGGGCAGGTTCCAGGCGGTGAGCTGGCGGATGGTGTGGGCGCGGGCGTGGGCGACGACGGCGGGGTCGGCGGGCAGGTCCCAGGAGGCGACCTGGCCGGCGGTGAGGGTGTGGGTGCGGGCGAGCAGGACGGCGACGTCGTCGTCGGCGGCGGGCCGGTCCGGCAGCAGAGTAGCGAGTATGTGATCACATGTGGTCTCGAGAGTGGGGGCAGGCGTGGACA
>NZ_CAKKTL010000105.1:0-13832 GCF_920664355.1 Protofrankia sp. CiP1_Cm_nod2 | reverse complement strand
TCACCGGTGCCGGTGGGGTCGCGGTCGGTGGTCAGCCGGGTGATGACGTCGTCGAGCCGGGCGAGCAGCTCGTCGGGGGCGGGGTCGGCGTCGGCGAGGGTGCGTACGGCGGTGCGCAGCCGGCCCATGGTGGCGGCGGCGTGGATGCCGTGGCCGACGACGTCGCCGACGACGAGGGCGACGCGGGCGCCGGAGAGCGGGATGACGTCGTACCAGTCGCCGCCGACGCCGGCCTCGGCGCCGGCGGGCAGGTAGCGGGAGGCGACGTCCACGGCGGCGGAGCAGGGGAGGTCATGGGGGAGGAGGCTGTGCTGGAGGGTGAGGGCGGTGGCGCGCTCGCGGGTGTAGCGGCGGGCGTTGTCGAGGCAGACGGCGGTGTGGGTGGCGAGCTCGTCGGCGAGCAGGAGGTCGTCGGAGGTGAAGGGAGCGGGGTGGCGGTGGCGGGTGAGGACAGCGGCGCCGAGAGTGGTGCCCCGGGCCCGTAGCGGGACGATCATGGCGGAGTGGGGGGTGGTGGTGCCGGGGAGCCAGGGGGCCGGGAGCCAGCTGGTGAGGGTGGGATCGGGGAGCGGGTAGATGGCGGGCTGGCCGCTGGTGAGGGCATGGGCGAGAGGAGAGCCGGCGGGGTAGGTGGTGGTACAGCCAAGAGGTGCGGTCGGGCCGCTGGGAAGGGCGGCGGCGTAGCCGATACAGCGCAGGGGGAACGGGGCGCTGAGCGGGCCAGGAACAGGTTCGCTGCCGTGGTAGACGGTGTCGAGGAGAGCGACGCTGATCTGGTCGGCGAAGCGGGGGACGGCGATGTCGGCGAGCTCCTGAGCGGTGCGGGTGAGCTCGAGGGTGCTGCCGATGGCTGTGGTGGCCTCGTTGAGCAGGGTCAGGCGTTGCTGGGCCCAGTACTGCTCGCTGATGTCGATGGCGGCGGTGAACGTGCCGTGGAGCCGGCCGGTGGGGTCGCGGACCGGAGAGGTGCGGACCGCCCAGGCGCGCTTGCGGGTCTCGCCCTGCGCGCGGCTGAAGCTCTCGTGGCGGGCCGGCCGGCCGGTGGCCATCACGTGGCGGAGGTGGTCCCAGGTTGCCTGGTGGGCGGGGTGGGGTAAGGCGTCCACCAGCCGGTGGCCGCGTAGGTCGGTGTCGGCGCTACCGATCATGCGGGCGGTTTCGGTGTTCAGCCGGCGGATCCGCATCTCGGTGTCAGTGATCGACAGACCGATCGGGGCCTGTGTGAACGCCCAGTCGATCAGGAGCCGGTCGTCCACCGGCGGCTCTCCCGCTTCCCGCGGTTCCCCTGGCTCCCGGGGGTCGCACGCCTGCCCGTTATGAGCGGCCGGGTAAGGCGCCTCGAGGGGCACGGGGCCGGCGTGGAGCGCGGCCACATACCACACGGTGACAGCCCCGGCGGCGTCCAGGAGAGGATGAGCGCGGACTCCCAGGGGGAGGATACGGCCATCACGGTGACAAACGGAGATGAGTCCTTGCCAGCTCCGCCCGTGCGTGACGGCGTGCCGGGCCGGCGCCGGCAGCGTGTCGGCGAGCAACGTCCCCACGGCTGTCCCGATGATCTCCGCCGGGGTGTAGCCCAGGAGCTGCTGTGCGCTCTCGCTCCAGCCTGTCACGATCCCGTGCGCGTCCAGCGCGGCTGTCACGCCGTCCCCCGCCAGGCGGCCGCCCGGACACCCCGCCAGCCGGTCGGCCGGTTGGTCATCGGACCAGTCAGCCGGTGTGTCCGTACACGGTCTGTCACCGTTCATCGGATCCCGCCTTCTCGTGAGGCCGGGGGCGAACCGGCATCGTCATACCCTACTTATCTTCTCTTCACCACCTTTTCATTTCCGTTTCCGGGTCTCCTTACCATCCTGGTCCGCGGGTGCGGGCACCCTTGATTCCGTGTGCTGGCCGGCATCATCGGCATGGTTCGGGCGCTTTCGCGCATCGCCCCGCAATACGGCGTTCGACGCTCACGTAATGTGCCCTTATCGCCACCGGGCAGCCGGCCGTTTTCGGAGGACATATCGGGATGCCCGGCGGCGAGGGCGGGCGGCGCTCACCGGAAGCCCGGCGGGGAGGCCGGCCGGGGATCCGTGCGGAAGGGGGATGCTGAGCGCCGGGGCACGGCCACCGTACGCCGCCGGTCATCACCGGCGGCGTACGGCCGGTCCAGATGGTCGTTCCGGGTCAGTTTCCGCTGGTATCGGCATAGCGGCGGGCGGCGGCCAGAGCCGCGCGGACCGCCGCCGCGCCGGCCGGTACCCCCGTCGCCGGGAACCCCTCCTGCCCGCTGCCCGGGCTCCGGTCGAAGTACAAGGCCGCATAGGCGGCTGTGTCGCGCTGGAAACGCCATCCCTCGGAGAGCGGGCCGGCATCGACGGCGTCGTAGCCGACCGCGTCCAGGAACGCGGTCACCGCCGCTTTCGCGCCCGCGTCGTCCCCGGCGATCGGCAGGGCGCTGCGGTCGGGTGCCCCGGCCGGCCGGGCCAGCGACAGCAGATGCCTGAAATAGATGTTGTTGAACGCTTTTACGACCTTGGACGTCGGCAGGTGGTTCTGGAGGAGTTCGCTGGTCGTGGTCGATTCGTCGTCAAGCTCGGGAATCTGCCCGTCCCGTTGCGGGTAGTAGTTGTCGGTGTCGATGACGGTCTTGTTGACGAGCGGTTCGACGGGCACGCTGCGGTAGGCCCGCAGCGGAATTGTCACGACCACCAGGTCCCCGGCTTCCCCGGCCTGGCCGGGGGTTGCGGCGCGGGCGTGCGGGCCCAGCTCGTCGACCAGCTCCTTCAGCGTCTCGGGCCCTCGTGAGTTGCTCAGGACCACGTCATATCCGGCCGTGACGGCCAGCCTGGCCACCGTGCTGCCGATGTTCCCGCTACCGATCAGTCCGATGGTTGTCATATCCGGCCCCAACCACCGGCTCTCCGGTCGATATTCCCGGGAACGGGGTGTCCCGGCGGTCCCTGGTTCGGCATCCGTTGCGGCGTAATCAGGACAAAAGTATGTGGTCGGGATGAAAGTCCTGAAAGCACCGCCGCTGACGCGGCCTCGTGGGCGGTGTGGGCGGTGCGGGCGGCAGCGCCGGGGAGGCGAGGAGGCACCGAGGACGGTAATCCGTCACGGCCGGAGCGGCACCGTGGTGGGCAGGGCATGACGCCGTCCGGCCGAACACGGCGGACGCGGTGATCCGCTGGTGGCCGGTTGCCCTGTCCCGTGCCCTGTCCCGGCCGGCACAACATGGGGAATCCGCTGTCCCGGCCGGGACGGTGCGGGTGGGAAATTATTACCGGCCGGTCCTGGGGGAGTTAGTTCGGGGCTCCGTTGGACAGTCCTTCGGAAACGGCGTTCCCGGCCTGGGAGAAGGCGCTGGAGAAGAGGCCTTCCACTACGCCGGAAATCGCGCCCAGGGCGTTGGAGCCGGCGCCGGCGGGAGAATCTCCGCCGGTGGCGGGATCCGTGCCGGTGGCAGGATCGGCGACGGTTACGGCGGTGTCGGTACCGGTGGGCAGGGCACTGGCGGGAGCGGTGCCCAGGAACACGGCGAAAAGCCCGGTGACAATGGCGACCACGGCACGCCGCAGGGTTCTGGCAGTCATTTTACTCCCAGCGGATACAGGTGACGGATGTTCCTCTTCAAAGGGTAGGCCGGCCGGCAGGGTATCGGAACCCGAAGGCCGCGCACTGTGGCGCCGGCTTCATCACAATGTTCCGCACGGCGCCCATGTACACGGAAGGAGTCAGGATGGCCCGGCCATTGGTCGGCCAGCCGGCCGGGTCGCCGGGCGGGAGAACCGCGTTTCTGGTGGCCGGCCGCGGTGAAAGGGCGGCCGGCGGTATTCCGTTCGCCCGTGCTTTCCGCCCGGGAAACGCCGGGGCCGGGGCCGGGCGCGGTGTGTCGACGGCCACGTTCGCCGGCTCGGCCGGCACGAAACGCCGGGGCCGGGCGCGGGCGGTGTGCCGTCAGCCGCGGCGACGGACGGTCATCGGCAGTCCGTCCCGGGGGCGCAGGGTCACCAGCGGCTCAGGTGTGATCTCCAGGCCCGGGACGGGCTCGAACGTCCAGTGGCGAGCGATCGTCGCGAGCGCGAGCACCCCCTCGGTCCGGGCGAAGCTGTTGCCGATGCACTGGTGCGGGCCGCCGCCGAAGGGGAAGTAGGCGTAGCGGGGCCGGTCGGGGTCGGCCCGGTCCCCGATCCAGCGCTCCGGGTCGAAGCGTTCCGGTTCCGGCCACCATTTCTCGTCGCGGTGGACGACCCACTGGCTCAGCAGCAGCGTCGACCCGGCGGGCAGCGGATAACCACCGACGACGCGGTCCTCCACCAGGTACCGGCTCATCGCCCACACGGGCGGGTAGAGCCGCATCGACTCGTTGAGCACCGCGTCGGTGAACGGCAGGCGGGGCAGGTCCGCGACCGTCGGACACCGGCCGGCCAGCACGCTGTCGAGTTCGGCGCGCAGCGCCGCGGCCACCTCGGGATGCCGGCCGAGGAGGTGAAAGGTCCAGGTCAGCGCGTTGGCGGTGGTCTCGTGGCCGGCGAGCATGATGGTCAGGGCCTCGTCCCGGACCTGGGTGTCGTCCATGCCGTCCCCGGTGTCGGCGTCACGGGCGGACAGCAGCAGCGACAGCAGGTCCTGCCCTTGCGCTCCCTCACGGCGGCGGCGTTCGATGAGGCCGTAGACGACCTGGTCGAGGGCCTGGCGAGAGCTGCGGCGACGCCGGGCCGAGGGCAGCGGCAGCCGTTCCAGCAGCTCGAAACCGGCGTGCAGGGCCTTGCGGGCGGCCACCGTGTTCTCGCTGATGGCGGCCCGGATCACGGCCACGATGTCGCTGTCGGTATCGGCGTCGAACAAGGTCTTCGTGACCATCGCCAGCGTCATTTCGATCATCTCGTCGTGGACGTCGAGACGCTGCCCGTCCCGCCAGCGCGCGGCCCGCGCGTCGGCGATCGCGGCGAACGTCTCGCCGTACTCGAAGATCCGCTGATGGTGGAACAGCGGCTGCATGAGCCGCCGCTGCCTGCGGTGCAGCTCACCGGAGCTGGTCAGCAGGCCCTGCCCGAGCACCATGGTGAGGGGCTGCACCGCGGTGCCACGGGAGCCGGGGCCACGGCGGACGAATCCCCGCCGGTAGGAGCGGTGCGACCCGACCAGCACGTCGGCGATCGCGTCCGGATCCGCCACCAGGAACGCCGAGAGCGGACGGGACGACAGCCGCACGACCGGGCCGTGGGTCTGGCGCAGGCGGACGAGGCCGGCGAGCGGATCGGCACGCAGCAGCTTCCTCGCCGCGCGCAGGCCGCCGGCCGATCCCGGAACAGTGCGCACGCGTACGGGCACGGGCCCTGGCGTGACGGCGGCAGGCGGGGTAACGGTCATCGCGGACCCTCCTCGGGAACACGGGCGGGGGCAGGGGGTGCTCGACCAAGCAGGACGACCGGCAGACTGATCTTCACGATAATCGCGATCTAGGCGGTGCGGCGGGAGACAACGGCCACGTCCGTCCGCCGGGACCCGTCCGCTCTGGCGGTTCGGCGGGTACTCGGCAGCCCGGGCGGGCGTCCGGCCGGGAACGCGCCGACGGCGCTGTCCCCACGCGCACCGGAGCAGCCGGCCGGCAGGTCCGGGGTGGTGCCCGCACGCCCGGACCGATCGATCGAACCGATCGATCGGGAGCCTGGTAACCGCCGGGCGTGATGGGCATCGGACAGGAGGAAGCATGCCGGCAGCGCCTGATACGTCAGATGCCTGATACGTCGGATATCTGATACGTCGGATATCTGACATGTCGCCCACGGCACATCACCGTGGAGGGCGTGAAAATCCCCGCGGCGGCGGAGACCGCCTCAGTGTTCCTGAGCCCCGGCCGGCCACGGTCGAAGATCTGTCGAATTCGGCCCAACCGGCGTACGGGTGTGACGGCCTCGCACGGCCGGCGCCACTGACAACGGGCTGCGGTGGCCACCGCTTCGAGCCGACCGGACCGGACGCGCGGACGGGGGGATGTCCCGTATCCCCGCGGACACGAGCTCGTGGCGCCATCGGATCAGGTCGAGGGAGCGGGTGGTGGTGAACACGGTGTGGTCCGGTCGCAGCAGCACGGCGTTGGCATGGTGGCGGGTCAGCCAACGGCCGAGCGCCCCGCTCGTGTCATGGATGAGCCTGACATCGTCCGAGGTCACCGGAAGAGGGGAACTCGGCGGGACGATGCCGACGTAACGGGTGCGCAGCCGGGCGAAGAAGGCCCGGGTGTCCTCGCCGATGCTGGTGGCCCAGCTGAAGGCGAAGATCCAGCCGGTGCAGCGGGCGAGGACGGCGAAGCCGTCTCCCAGCAGGTCGTCCAATGGGATCTCGACAGGTGCGCCGGTGGCGGCGGTGGTGCGGACCAGCGGCTGCGGGCACAGCCGTCCGGCGGGCTGCTGGCGGCCCGGCAACGGCCGCGACGCCGGTCGGACGAGCGGGCCGGGGCGCAGCGGCGGGCTCGCCGAGCGCTCCATCAGCCGTTGGAAGACGGGCAGCCCGGCGGCCTGGACGAACAGGGCCTGGCGCGCCGGGCCCACGACGGTTGTGCCGCTGGTCATCGTCCGGCCGAGCATGACCGCCATGCGGACCAGCTGGCGGGCATGTGGCCGGCGCTCGCTCTGGTAGCTGTCCAGAAGCCGCTCGTCGGCACGGCCGGCCAGGACGAGGCCGAGTTTCCAGGTGAGGTTCGCCGCGTCGCGGACGCCGGCGCACAGCCCCTGGCCGAGGAACGGTGGTGTCTGATGCGCGGCGTCACCGAGGAGGAACACCCGGCCGCGGCGCCAGCGCCGGGCGACGAGCGCGTGGAAGGTGTAGGCGGTCTGGCGTACGACGGTGAGCTGTCGTGGGTCGACGTCGCCGAGCCAGGGCGCGACGAGCTGGTGGATGACCTCGGTCCGGGACAGTTCGTGGGCGGATTCACCGGCCCGGATCTGGAACTCCCAGCGGTAGCGCCGTGAGCCGATCCGCATGTACGTGGCGGCGCGGTACCGGTCACAGACCTGGTGGATGCCGTCCCAGTTCGCCAGCGGCCGCTCGCTGCGCACGTCGACGACCAGCCAGGACTGGGTGAAACGCAGATCCTCCATGGTGGTGCCGACGGTTGCGCGGGTGCTGCCGTTCGCGCCGTCGCAGCCGAGGACGGCGTGGGTCCAGACCTGCTCGAGGCGACCGGAGACGTTGTCCCGGATCGTGACGCGCAGCGGGGCCGGGCCGTGGGTGTGCCCGGTCTCGACGGCGACGGCTTCGGCGCCGCATCGCAGCTCGACGTGCGGGAAACGGGTGAGTCCCCGGCGCAGCACCTCCTCCAGCATGGTCTGGTCGAACATGTTGGCCCCGGGATGGCCCTGCCCGCTGTCGACGGGGTCCCGCTGGAAGCGGGCGAACGGCCGGTGGTCGGCGTTCAGCAGCTGTAGGCCCAGCGCCGGTCTGGTGATGGCCCGTACGTCGTCGGCGAGACCGGCGGACTGCATGATCCGCAACGTTTCGTCGTCGAGATGCACGGCCCGGGGCAGCGGGTAGACGCCGTGGTGGCGCTCGACGACGAGGCAGGCGATGCCCTGCCGGCCGAGGAGATTGGCCGCTGTCGTACCGCTGGGCCCGGCGCCGATGATGACGACGGGAGTTTCTCGGGGGGTGGGCGACGGCATGCCGGGCATCCTTCAGGTGCTGCGGGGCGGGGACGTGCACCGGCCACGGCCGGTACGGCGCGGGAGACCGGGAGACCGGGACCGGGCGGGCGGCATCGCCGTGGCTGTGCCCGGCGCCGCGCCTCGTGTCGCGCGGAGTGCGGCGGACGTCCCAGCACCCCGCGTAGATCATCGGATGTCGGCGGGCCCGGGCAGCGGCGGAGCGGCGGAGTGGCGGCTGCCGGCGGCCTGGCCCGCACAGGCCACCGGCAGCCGCTGGTGGCCTGTGCGGTTGTCGGCGTTCTGCCAGTGGGTTTTCAGCAGGTGTCAGTGGGCTTTCAGCAGGGCGGCGAACAGCGTCAGGCCGGGGCCGAACCCGAGGGCGACCACTACTTTGCCCGGTGGGATCTCGCGGGTCTGCAGCAGCCGCTGGAGGATGATCAGGACGGTCGCGCTCGAGCAGTTGCCGTATTCGCGGAGGATATCGTAGGAAGGGGCGGTCGCTTCCTCGCTGAGCTGGAGCTGGTTCGCGACGACTCGCAGGATGCGCGCGCCGCCGGGGTGGATGGCCCAGCCGTCGACGTCGTCGAGGGTGTAGCCGTGTGTGCTCAGCAGCGTGGTGACGAGACCGGCGACATGGCGTTCGAGCACCTCCGGGACCTGGGGCGACAGCCGCATCCGGAAGCCGTGGTCGGTGACGAGCCAGCCCATGTAGTCACTGACGCTGCTGTCCGTGCTCGCCATCACGTCGACGATTTCGAGCTGGCTGGCAACGGCGCTGGCTGGGCGCTGCTCGGGCGCGACCACGACGGCCGACGCCCCGTCAGCGAACAGCGAGTGCGCGACGATCTGCTCGAAGTCCTCGATGGTGGGGCTGCCCGCGTGCAGGGTGGGTGATTTTGGCTGGGCGTGCAGGCTGGCGAGCTCGACGCAGAGCAGGAGCGCGGGCCTGCCGTGGACGGCGACGTATTCGGCGACGGTGCCGAGGCCTGGGACCGCGGCGTGGCAGCCCATGTGGCCGATGATGACGCGGCGCAGGTTCGCCGGCATGCCCAGTTCGTGGGAGAGCCGGATGTCCAGGCCCGGGGTCACGTAACCGGTGCAGGAGACGACGGCGAACAGGCCGAGGTCGGCGGGTGCGATGCCGGCCGAGGCGAGGGCGTCGGTGACGGCCTGGCGGCCGAGGGGGAGCGCTTCGGTGAGGTAGCGGCGCATCCGTTCGCCGGTGGTCCACTCGGTGCTGGGTTCCCTGCGCGGGTCGACGGCGTAGTGCCGGCTGACGATTCCGGACGAAGCCCATACTTTTTCGGCGAGCGGGTTGGCCGCGAAGTGCTCGCGGAAAGCCTCCCACAGGTCGTCCTGGCTGAGCCGCGGCGGGGTGGCCACGGCGGTGCCGACAATGTACGGCCGGGCGAGGCTGCGAACGGCAGGGGTGCCGGCGAGAAAAGTGGACGTACCCGGCAGGTCAATCTGCTCGGTCAGCGTCATCTGGTCCTTCCTTAGGTACGGAGCACATGGTCACGGCTTGCGAGCCGGTATCGGCCCGGCGGCGTGTCCGGAGCCGTCGCGGGCAGGGGCTGCCCAGCTCGCGGTGCCGGGGTTTCGCTTTCTTGCTTCCCGTACATCACTTCCGTGCCGTTCCTGGCCTGTGTCGTTGTGCCGCGATGACACAGGTTTCCGCTCGTCACGGCGTGGGTGTTCCGGATCGTCGGTCGACGCCCAGGATTTCCGGCGTTTCCCTCCTGTCGCCTTGCGATATGTTTCCGGGCCCGGGTGCGGTGGTCTGGAGGAACGGGCCGCCGCTGAATTCGGGTCCGTTGTGCGAGCCTCCCGGCCTCGGCCGCCGCTCCGCCCTTCGAAGCTGGTCCCTCGTACACAGTAACACGAATCAATTACTCTGTGTAACTGGGATTGGCGCTGTTCAGGAGGCGAGAACGGCCGCCGGGCCTCGGGCGGGTAGCGGAGCCCGGACTCGTGCCAGGACAGGTCGCGGCCGGCTGTCTCCGCCTGCTTTCGGGGCCTTCCGGACGTGAATGGTTCATACGGCTGGTTCTCGAACGGATCTCCTGAAGCCCGGTCATCGGCCGCCGGCGGCTTTCGGCCGGTGGTCAGTGGGCTTTCAGCAGGGCGGCGAACAGCGTCAGGCCGGGGCCGAACCCGAGGGCGACCACTACTTTGCCCGGTCGGATCTCGCGGGTCCGCAGCAGCCGCTGGAGAACCATCAGCACGGTGGGGCTGGCACAGTTGCCGTATTCGCGGAGGATGTCGTAGGAGGGGGCGGCCGCTTCCTCGCTGAGCTGGAGCCGGTCCGCGATGACCCGCAGGATGCGCGCGCCGCCGGGGTGGATGGCCCAGCCGTCGACGTCGTCGAGGGTGTGGCCGTGCGCGGAGAGGAGGCTGGTGACGAGGTCGGTGACGTGGCGTTCGAGCACCTCCGGGACCTGGGGCGACAGCCGCATCCGGAAGCCGTGGTCGGTGACGAGCAGGCCCATGTGGTCGCTGACGCTGCCATCGGTGAGGGCCGTGACGTCAAGGACTTCCAGATTCGCCGTGCCGCCTGCCGGAAATGTCCGTCCGGAAGGCGCGACCACCACGGCGGCGGCGCCGTCGGCGAACAATGAATGCGCGACGATCTGCTCGAGGTCGTCCCGTGTCGGGCTGCCCGCGTGCAGGGTGGGTGATTTTGGCTGGGCGTGCAGGCTGGCGAGCTCGACGCAGAGCAGGAGCGCGGGCCTGCCGTGGACGGCGACGTATTCGGCGACGGTGCCGAGGCCTGGGACCGCGGCGTGGCAGCCCATGTGGCCGATGATGACGCGGCGCAGGTTCGCCGGCATGCCCAGTTCGTGGGAGAGCCGGATGTCCAGCCCGGGGGTGACATGCCCGGTGGATGACGCGACGGCGAACAGGCCGAGGTCGGCGGGTGCGATGCCGGCCGAGGCGAGGGCGTCGGTGACGGCCTGGCGGCCGAGGGGGAGCGCTTCGGTGAGGTAGCGGCGCATCCGTTCGCCGGTGGTCCACTCGGTGCTGGGTTCCCTGCGCGGGTCGACGGCGTAGTGCCGGCTGACGATTCCGGACGAAGCCCATACTTTTTCGGCGAGCGGGTTGGCCGCGAAGTGGTCGCGGAAGAATTCCCACAGGTCGTCCTGGGCGACTCGTGGCGGGGTGGCCACGGCGGTGCCGACAAGGTACGGCCGGGTGCGGCCGCGAACGGTGGCGGTGTCAGCGAGAAGGGCGGCTCGGCTCGGTCGGCCAGCTCGCTCCGTCAGTGTTGTCATGTGGTCCTTTCTGGAGTGCGGAGCATTCGGTCGCTGCCAGGCGCCGGTCCCGGTCACGGTCGATGTCGGCCTGGCGTGTCTGTATACGGATAAATCGGTTTGTGGAGATTTCCGCCCGGTCGCCGCTGACTGATCGAATGCCATGTTCGCGGGCGCTCCCGCTCGGTGAACCGGGGATTTTCGGTCTCCGGCGGCGCAAAGGAGGCACGGTCACGTCGGGAGGCACGGTCACGTCGTCTTTGATCCCCGGTCATGCCACCTGGGGGCCCCGCTGCCCACCACGGTGCGGGAGACCGGCCGGATCGCCGGCCGCGTCGGCCTGCATCCGCTGGACGCGCCCCGATCGGCGGCCGCGCGCCGGCCGGCTGTCCTGGACACGCGGCAGCCGGCCGCCCAACGCTTCGTCCGTGGCCGGCGGTGTGCTCTCGTGGCCACCGCGGGAGTCCGCGGCCCGATTCGCCGGTTCCGGCCCGCTGCCCCCTGACCCCAGCGCATCTCCGCTCCTTGAACTGATAAGCGCCAAATCAACCGCTCACTGGATCCAATCTCTTACTCAGGGTAACAGTTGCTGACAACTTTACGCGATGGCTACTAGGAGTCGTGTTAGAACTACCTGGAGTGACTACCGAGTAATCAACGGCTGTCTTCCGGGTACCTTCCTGGAAGCTGTCGCCTATCTGACAGTGGACGGCGATGTCGCGTTCCCGTTGTGTCCGGGACTGTCCGCTCGGCAGGCTGCTACTCGCGGCATTTGTTCGGATGCGGGAAGAAGGTTCACGTCGGGCCCGGATGGATGCCCGTACGAGAAGGCTCGCCGCTCCGAGCCGTTGACGGTGCGCTGCGGGGCGGGGTGGTGCGAGGAGCCGGGCGGTGCGGGGTGAGGGGGGTGGGGCGGGGCGGGGCGAGGAGCCGGGCAGCCCGCCTCCGGACGCGGCTTTCAGCCGGGCTGGCCCTCTGATCGCGCGTCGTGGCGCTCCTGCGCGGCGCTGACCAGCCGGGCGTGGTCCCGAATCCAGATGAACAGGTGTTGGAGAGGCTGGGTCAGCCCCTCGCCGAGCGGGGTGAGGCTGTAGCTGACCCTGGGCGGGGACGAGGGCTCCACCGCGCGTTCGACCAGACCGTCCCGGACAAGGGTGCGCAGGGTCTGGGAGAGCATCTTCTCGCTGATTCCTTCGATCTTCGTCCGCAGCTCGTGGAACCGGAGCGGGCCGGTGGCCAGCCCGGTGAGGACCAGTACGCCCCAGCGGCTGGTGACATGGTCGAGCACCACGCGAGCGGGGCAGTCACTGCGGAACGCGTCGTCGGCCGCGTCGTCCGGGAGGCTCTCGGGGGGCTGCGGACGCACTGGCACGCCGCAAAGCATACTCGGGTATCGCTTCTTACTAAAAGTAAGCCCCTATACTCTGGTTACTGGAGGGGCGGTAGCGGGGGCCCGTGCCGGAGTCCTGGGATGGAGGCGCGATGAGTGGATCACGCGAGGTGGCGCTGGTCACCGGTGGAGGCCGTGGCATCGGCGCGGCGACAGCCCGTGAGCTGGGCCGTCGCGGCTACCATGTAGTGATCAATTTCCGGGGCAACGCCGATGCCGCCCGCGCGGTTGCCCTCGAGATCGAAGCCGTGGGGGCGACGGCCGAGTGCGTCCAGGCCGATGTCTGTGATCCTGCTCAGGTCGAGCGGATGGTCGACGGCGTCCTGGCTGACCGGGGCCACATCGACGTGCTGGTCTGCAACGCCAACACCGTCGCCCCACCGTTCGGCCCGCTCGCGTCCCTGGCGTGGAAGGACTTTATCGACAAGGTCAGCGGTGAGCTCGCCGGGGCCTTCTTCGTCACCCAGCGTGTACTGGCCGCGATGCGCCACCGTGGCGGCCGGATCGTGTACGTCTCCAGCAGCGCCGCCGACTATGTCGGGTCCGGCAGGCTCTCCCACTCGACGGCGAAGTCGGCGCTGAACACCTTCAGCCGCCATGTCGCCGCGGAAGCGGCGGCACACGGGGTCACGGTCAACACGGTCGCCCCGGGCGCGGTTCGCACCGAGGCGACCGCGGCGATCTTCACGCCCGAGCGCGAGAAGCATCTCGCAGCCCACTCGGTCCTGGGACGCGTGCTCGAGCCCGAGGACATCGCCGTGGTGATCGCGCAGACCGTTGACGCGGGTATGCGCGGCGTCACGGGAGCGCTGATCCGCGTCGACGCCGGCTTCGGCGTGCTGGTCGGCGGGCCGTCGTCCACCGCGTGACGTCCGCGGGAGCTGTCTTCCCGGAGAAGCCGGGCGCGGAAGCGTGCTTCGGGACGCGTTCTTCAGGCGGCCGAGCCGCCAGGTGGCCGGACAGTCTTCGCGCGGCCGCACGACAGGGTACGACCGGGCCTGTTCCGGCCACGGTCCCGCTTGTCCGCTCCGGGTGGTATCCGTCCGGCCGCCGTTTTCCGGTCACCCGGCCATTTCCCCGGTCACCGGAAGCATTTCTGGGCATTCCGCTCTGCTTTCCGGCCGGCTTGCCCGGCAGGCGCCGGGTCCCGGGCGTGCCCCGGTTCCGGCCGGAAACTTTCTCGGCACGCCTGGGATTATCCTGAGCCTGACCTCGATGTCGAGCGGAGAGGAACTTGATGGCCACACTCAACGAGGACGCCCGGAATCTGCTGAGCCGGCCGGTGCATGCCTGGGTGACCACCCTGCGTCCGGACGGGGCGCCGCACAGCACGGTCGTCTGGGTCGACGCGGACGGCGACGAGATCATTTTCAACACGGCGGTCGGCCGGGCCAAGGAACGGCACCTGCGTAAGGATCCACGGATCTCGATCGGTGTGCTCGACCCGGACGACGCCTACCACCTGGTCAGCGTCTCGGGGACGGCCCGTCTCGAGGCCGACGGCGCCGACGCCGTCATCGACCGGCTCGCGAAGAAGTATCTCGGCGTCGACAGCTA
>NZ_CAKKTL010000104.1:1951-18118 GCF_920664355.1 Protofrankia sp. CiP1_Cm_nod2 | reverse complement strand
CGGTCTACTCGGCCGCCGCGGCCGGGCAGACGCTGCTGCGCCGCCGCCAGCTCGCCGGGCTGCTGCGCGGCCGCGGCGCGCACGTCGTGGACGCCCCGCCGGCGACCTACGCGGCGGCCGTCACCGACGTCTACCTGGCCCTGAAGTCCACCGGAGGCCTGTGAGCCCGGCGCGTCAGAGGGCTCGGCGCGTCAGGAGACCAGGCGTCAGAGGGGCCAGCGCGTCAGGAGACTGGAGCGAGGTCCGCGGAGAGCTCCCTGTCCAGGTCGCCGGACTCGCCGGCGGCCACGGCCCGGGCACCGTAGATCTGGACATACCCGACGAACATCGCCAGGGCGAACGCGCCGATACCGATGCGGACCCCGGCCGGCAGAGAGGACGGCGTCACGAACGCCTCGATCAGGCCGCTGACCGCCAACGCGGCCGCCAGCCCGAGCGAGATCGCGACCGCGGCCCGGCCCTCGGCCGCCAGCGCCTCCACCCGCCGGCGCGGCCCCGGGTCGATGATCGACCAGCCCAGCCGCAGGCCGACCGCGCCGGCGGTGAACACGACGGCCAGCTCCAGCATCCCGTGCGGCAGGATCAGGGTGAAGAACTGCGACGACTCGCCACAGCTCGCCATGTAACCGCCGACGATCCCCAGGTTGACCGAGTTGAACAGCAGCACCACGAGGGTCGGCAGGCCCAGCAGCGCGCCGGAGGCGATGGCCGACGCGGCCACCCAGGCGTTGTTCGTCCAGACCTGCGCGGCGAACGAGGACGCGGGATTCTCCGAGTAGTAGCGGGCGAAGTCGCGATGGCACAACTGCCGCACCTCGTCCGGCGGGAGCAGGCCGCTGTGGGCGGCCGGGCTGTGCGCCACCCACAGGCCGAGGGCCACCGCCACCGCCAGACAGGCCGCGCAGGTGGCCAGCACCCACCCACGCCGCGCGTACACCGCCGCCGGGAAGGTGACGGCGACGTACCTGCCGGCGACACGCCAGCCCGGCTCCCGCGTCCCGACCACGACGGAGCGCGCCCGGGTGACCGTGCCGGCGAGACGGTCGACCAGCACCGGGTCCGGGCCACGGCTGCGGATCACCGACAGGTGGGTCGCGACCTTCTGGTAGAGCTCCACGAGCTCGTCGAGCTCCGCCGCGGGCATCCGGCGGGGCCGCGCCGCGCGCCGGACCAGCTCCTCCAGCCGGGCCCACTCGCCGCGATGGCGGCCGACGTACGCGTCCAGATCCATCCGTACCGCCTCCCACCGCGCCCGGCACCCGGCAAAGATCACTACCCGGCACACATCGGACGGGCGGGAACAGGTGGATGTTATCCCCGCACCGCGCGGCCGACACGCTCAGGCCGCGGCCCGTGGCCGTGCGGGAAGAACCATGATCATACAGCCTTCCGGCGAGCGGGAAGGAGGACGGGAGCGCATGGCGGCCGGGCGGGCATGACACACCATCGGGCCGGTGCCGGACATCCACGGGCCGGCTACCGGACATACTCGGCACAGCGCGCGTGCACGGAGCAGGCACAGCGGCCGGAACAGCCGAACAGCCGGAACACGAACAGCCGGAACAGGCAGAGCGGGACGGACGTGAGCGGGACCGGAGCTATCGGGAATGGAGCCGCCGTGTGAACCGGCTTGTCACGGGTGAGGCGGTCACGATCGACCTGCGGGTCGCCCGGCTCGGCTCGCGGATCATCGCCGGGCTCATCGATCTCGCTCTACAGGCCGTCGTACTGGTCGTCACCGCCTGGGCCGCCTTCACCACCGTCGCTCCAGGTGACGAAGCACTGGCGTCCGCGCTCTATCTGACCGTCGTGGTGCTGGTCGTGGTCGGCTACCCGACGACGACGGAGACGCTGTGGCGGGGACGCAGCATCGGTAAGGCGGCCATGGGGCTGCGGGTCGTGCGGGACGACGGCGGGCCGATCCGGTTCCGGCACGCGTTCGTCCGCGCTCTGCTCGGCGCCGTGGTGGAGCGGCCCGGTGCGCTGCTGGCGGTCCCAGGGATGATCAGCATGCTGGTCTCCGGGCGGTCCAAGCGGCTCGGGGACCTGCTCGCCGGAACGGTCGTCCTCCAGGAACGCATCCCACCCGGCGCGGCGGTGCCCGTGATGATGCCGCCGCAGCTCGCCGGCTGGGCCGCCACCCTGGACCTGTCCTCGTTCGAGGACGCCCTGGCGCTGGCGGTGCGCCAGTTCCTCGGCCGGGCCCGGGAACTGTCGCCGCAGGCACGTGAACGCATCTGCAGCCAGCTCGCCGCGTCGGTGTACGCCGTCGTCACCCCGCCACCGCCGCCGGGTACCCATCCCTGGGCGTATCTGTCGGCCGTCCTCGCCGAACGCACCGCCCGCGCACGCTGGCAGGCCGAACGCACCGCCGGCGCGCAGTGGCAGGCCGAACGCACCGCCGGCGCGCAGTGGCCGCTCGCCGGGGCCGGCACACCACCGGCACAGCCGGCCCCGCCGTGGGGAGCCGGCCAGCCGTGGACGTCCGGACAGCCGTGGGCAGCCCACCAGGGGCAGGGGATCCAGCCAGGTCCGGACGGCCAGCCGGGAGCGGCCCAGCCGTGGGCAGCCCAACCGGGAGCGGGCCAGCCGAGGGGAAGAGAGTCCTGGGTAGCCCGGCCGAGCGATCCGGACGACGTGGCTGAGGCCCCGGCGCCGAGCCCTTTCGTACCCCCGAGCTGACCCGGCCGTTCCGGTCGCGACGGCCGGGCCCGTGGCGCCCGTGGCCGGTGCGGCCGGGGAACAGAACTTCCACCGACGAGGCACCCGCTTCCGCCCGGCGGGCCGCCGGCGGAAACGCGCGCACCCGTCCGCGGGCATTGCGGCTCACAGGAACGAGTACGCAAGTGGCTGCCACAGCAACCACTTGTTCTCTCACTCTCATGATCTGTCAATATTTGATCATGAAGGGTTGTGGCGGCGGGAGTGCGCGGAGGATGTCTGGTGGTGGCTGTAGTCAGCGCTCGCGCTGACCGTGGCGGCCTGCCAGGGGCAGGGCCGCCACGGTGAACGGGGTGGCTCCTGGGTCAGGAGCCGGCGGTCAGGAGCCGTGCTCCCAGGAGTTCAGATACTCCTCCTGGGCCGGGGTGAGGACGTCGATCGCAAGCCCCATGGTCTCCAGCTTCAGCCGCGCGACCTCCTTGTCGATCTCGAGCGGGACGTCGTGGACGCCCGGGGCCAGCGACTGCCAGGTCTTCGTCAGCCACTCCGCGGTCAGCGCCTGGTCGGCGAAGGACATGTCCATGACCGCCGCCGGGTGGCCCTCCGCGGCCCCCAGGTTGACCAGCCTGCCCTCGGCGAGCAGCAGCAGGCGCCGGCCGTCGGCCAGCACGTACTCGTCGGTCTGGTGGCGCACCCGGCGCGGGCCGGCGACGGCCAGCTCGGACAGCGCCCTGATGTCGATCTCGATGTCGAAGTGCCCCGAGTTCGCGAAGATCGCGCCGTCCTTCATGGCCTCGAAGTGCTCACGGCGCAGCACGTCCCGGTTGCCGGTGACGGTGATGAACACGTCGCCGATGGCGGCGGCCTCGATCATCGGCAGGATGCGGAAGCCGTCCATGGCCGCGTCCAGCGCCTTGGTCGGGTCGATCTCGGTGACGACCACGTTGGCGCCCAGCCCCTTGGCCCGGGACGACACCCCCCGGCCGCAGTACCCGTAGCCGGCGACGACGACGGTCTTGCCGGCGAGCAGGGTGTTGGTGGCGCGGAAGATCGCGTCCAGGGTCGACTGGCCGGTGCCGTAGCGGTTGTCGAACATGTGCTTGGTGTCGGTGTCGTTGACCGCCACCATCGGGAAGCGCAGCGCGCCGTCCTTGCTCATCTGGCGCAGCCGGATGACGCCGGTGGTCGTCTCCTCGCACCCGCCGCGGACGCCCGGGAGCACCTCGGTGCGGGTCGTGTGCAGCGTGTTGACCAGGTCACAGCCGTCGTCGAAGACGTAGTGGGGGGCGCCGTCCAGCGCCGCGTTGATGTGCGCATAGTAGCCGTCACGATCCACGCCGTTGCGGGCGAAGGTGGAGATGCCGTACTCGGCGACCAGCGCGGCCGCGGTGTCGTCCTGGGTGGACAACGGGTTGGACGCGGCGAGCGCGAGCTGCGCCCCACCGGCGGCGAGTGCCCGCATGAGGTTGGCGGTCTCGGTCGTCACGTGCATGCAGGCGGCGATCTTCACCCCCTCGAACGGGCGCTCGACGGCGAAGCGGTCACGGATCTGACGGAGCACCGGCATGGACCTGTCCGCCCACTCGATACGCGTCTTGCCCTGCTGGGCGAGCGCAAGGTCGGCGATGTCGTTCTTGGGCAGCTCTGCCATCGGAATCTTCTCCTGTCGAGGGGCTCGCGGACCCCGGGCAAGGGGAGACCGCCTACGCGGGCGAACCGGTGGGCCGGCAACGACACGATCATAGTTCCTCGCCCCGCCGGCGGCCCTGATGTCCGGATCGCCAGAGCGACCGGTGGTAGGAGCGCTCTGCATCGACGTTACGACATCCGCCTGCGCGATCCATCCTTCGCCCTGTGTGTCCGGCGAATCCGGAAGTGGTCGACGACCCCCGGGACCGGTTCAACCACCGGCCGGCACCCCGTCTCCCCTGACATGCGCGGCCCCGTCCCGCGCGCGGCCGCCGACGGGTGGATCGCCCACTCGGCCCTCGTCCGCCTCGGCCATGGAGGGCGACGAACGAACACAGAAGACGAACTATCGTAACTGTTTCAATAGGAACGATAGCAGGCAGAATGGAAAATGGTTATAAAGGGGGTGTAAACGGACGGTACCCGACGGTCTGGCAGTCCGCACAGGGACGGGTCGACCTGATCTGGCACGGCTCCCCGCCCAGGCTCGCGGTCTGGACCACGCTTACCCGCCCCAGGCCCTCACAGATGGGGCAGAGCATGTTGATCTCACGGGTGACCGGCTCGGGCCGGTCACCGGAGGCCGTAGAGCTCACCGGGCACGTCCCGCGACGCCACCCGTCACGTCGCCCGCCTCCGCAGCTCGCCCATCTCCGCAGCGTCACGGAGCAGCCCCGCTTCCACGAGCCCCGCTTTCACGAGAGCAGTTCTCGTAAGATCATTTTCTATGAAACCACTTTACGTAGCATGATAAACACAGTCCGGACACCCGGAACCTTTGACCTCAAAGAAATCACAGCAAGACCACTGGAGCGCCGCTGAAGGATCATCTACGAACCACCAACAGACCATCAGCAGGACACCAACAGATCGCCGTACGGACGGGCTGGCGCGGAACGGCCAGTGCGCGGGCCAGCTGTGCCGGCCGACCAGAGTGACCGCCCAGCCGGCCGGACCGGCCTCGAACGGCACCCTCAGAACGGGCATCCCGAACGGCATCCCGAACGGCATCCCGAACGGCGCAGCGCAGGCCGGACAGGCCCATCGGACACAACGCCAGCAGGCATGTCAGCCAGGTACAGTCGGCCAGACACGTCGATCAGGCACAACGTCGCCACATCCGGCAGCGATCGAACGCGGCGAATTCCGATCACACATACGGGCCGGCGACAATCCAGTGGGGCGTCACCGCCCCCAGCGCCACACACCTCCCTGATCTCGTGCGTGTGACATCGTGAGGACAGGCCGCAGGTGTCCACCGGCCCCGCGGGCCAGCGGCGGCATGATTATTTTTGTGCCGGCCAGCGGGCCCGACGGGTTCGAGCCCTTACGGACCGCCGTCCGGCCTATCACAGGAGGTGACCTCAACGGCCGTGCAGAGAGAGCCCACGTTCCGTGCACGACCGCGCCGTCGCACGGCAGACGCCCGTCTCACCTCGGCGCCACGCCCGCCCGCCGACACCGCCGGCCCGTCCGGCGCCCGGTCTGCCGGCACCCCGGGCGCCGGCACGAGCGGCTGGGACGCCCGGTCCGACGACGACGCCCCGGCCACCGCCGACGGGTACCGGGGCGGCCCGGCCGGCGAGGGGCCGGGCCGCCCCCCGGACCGGGGCGCGCTGCTCACCCGGATCGGGATCATCGCCTGCGCGGCCGGTGTCGGTCTCGCCCTGTTGCTGCTTCCCCTGGTCGGCGCGATCGGCCTGTTCGCGAAATCCTCGGCGGACCACTACCTGAGCCTGCCGGACGAGCTGCTCACCCCGCCGCTGCCGCAGAGCTCCCAGATACTCGCCGCCGACGGCAGCCTCATCGCGACGCTGCGCGGAGAGACGAACCGCACCGTCGTCGACGGCAAGGACATCCCGGTGGTCATGCGGCAGGCCATCGTCGCCATCGAGGACTCACGCTTCTACAGCCACGGCGGGGTGGACGTGAAGGGCGTCGTGCGGGCCGCGCTGCGCAACAGCGAGGCCGGGGACGTCCAGCAGGGTGCCTCGACGCTGACCCAGCAGTACGTCAAGAACGTGCTGCTGCAGAACGCGCACACCAGGCAGCAGCGTGAGGATGCCGCCGGCACGTCGCTCGAGCGCAAGATCCAGGAGGCCCGGTACGCCGTCACCCTGGAGAACAAGATCTCCAAGGACGAGATCCTGGAGCGCTACCTCAACATCGCCTACTTCGGCAACGGCAACTACGGCGTGGGTACCGCCGCCCAGAACTACTTCCAGACCCACATCGCCAAGCTGACACTTCCCCAGGCGGCGCTGCTCGCCGGGCTGGTGCAGAGCCCGTCCCTGTACGACCCGGTGAACCACCCCGACGCCGCCCGGACGCGCCGGGACATCGTGCTGGACCGGATGGCCGCTCTGGGCTACGTCGCCCCGGCCGATGCGGCCGCGGCGAAGGCGGCGCCGGTCCAGGTGGTCCACGCCGCGGCCGCGGCGGCGCGGGACTCGTGCGAGACGTCGAGCGCGTCCTTCTTCTGCGACTTCGTCCGCTCCCGGCTGCTGGCCGACCCGGCGCTGGGCACGACCGATGCCGAGCGCGCCCGGCGGGTCTACGAGGGCGGGCTGGTCATCAGGACGACGCTGCAGCCCAAGGTCCAGGCCGCGGTGCAGAACACGGTCAATGCCGTGATAGCGCCCGACAACCCGGTGTCGGCCACCGAGGTGGTGATCGAGCCGGGCACCGGCAACATCCTGGCGATGGCGGTGAACCGGGTGTTCGGCTCCGACTCCGCCACCAACCAGACCAAGGAGCCACTGGCGACCAAGGCGGTGTTCCAGCCCGGGTCGACGTTCAAGACGTTCACCCTCGCCGCCGCGCTCGAGGCCGGCTACGGGCTGAACACCCAGTTCTACTCACCGTCGTGCTACAGCACGAAGAAGTTCCCGCTGGACCGGCGGGACGGCAGCCCCTGCGCCACCGGCTACTCGAACGCCGACCCGGCGGAGAGCGGGGTCTACGACCTGTCCAAGGCGACCTGGGACTCGGTGAACACCTACTACATCCAGCTCGAGGAGAAGATCGGCGTGCCAGCCGTCGTCGACATGGCGGTCCGGCTGGGCATCCCCGCCTCCTACCTGGAGGACGTCCACCCCACCAAGGGGGACCTGACCATCGGCTCCGAACGGGTCACCCCGCTGGACATGGCCAACGCCTACGCCACGCTGGCCGCGCACGGCATGCGCTGCGACCCACGGTACGTCCTGTCGGCCGCGGACTCCAGCAACCAGAACGTCGACATCGCCCCCGAGCCCGTCTGCAAGCGGACGGTGACCGCCGGGGTGGCCGACACCGTGACGAGCATCCTGGCAGGGGTGATCACACAGGGCACCGGGTACCCGAACGCGGCGGCGATCGGACGCCCGGCCGCGGGCAAGACCGGTACCACGGACAACTACTCCGCCGCGTGGTTCGTGGGGTACACCCCCCAGATGGCCGCCTCGGTCGCGGTCGGCAACCCCAAGGGAGCGCAGGGCAACCCCCTGAAGGGGATCGTCGCGGATGGCCGGACATGGTCCCGCGTGTTCGGCGGGGACCTGCCGGCGATCATCTGGGGCCGGTCGCTGCGGGCGGCCCTCAGCGGCGTTCCCGCCATGCCCATGTCGAAGGCCAATCCCACCGTGGCCAAGGGCACCAAGGGCGGGCTGCTGTCGACTCCGCCGCCGCCCCCGCCGCAACCGACGGCCCCCGCCACGGCCACAACGGACACGCCGGCAGCACCGACCGCGGCGGCAGCACCGGCAGCGGCGCCGGACATCGTCGAACCCGTCCTGCCCCCCGGCAGGTTCCCGTTCCAGGGCTCGGGCGGTGACGAGCGGCCGGGCCGGTGACGGCCCAGAGCCGGCTGTGTCCCGCGGGGCGCCGTGCCGCGGGCGGTGCCGTGCCGCGGGCGGTGCCGTGCCGCGGGGCGGTTATGTCTCGTGCGCAGCCGGCGTGGGCGAGGCGCTCAGGTCGCGCACGGCAGCCACCGGTGTCGGGTCCACACCGAGCGCGAGGGCAAGGTAGACGCTGGTGTAGTCGAACAGGCCCACCAGGGACGCCAGCCGCTCCAGGCGGCTGGCCCCCTGGGCGGACAGCTCGGTGACCGCCACCGCCCGCTCGGCCGCGGCCGTGACGGCGGCCTCCGCCTGCCGGGTCACCGTCGGATGCTCGGCCTTCTGGTCGCGCAGCAGGACCAGCCGTAGCCGCACCGGCCCGGCCTCATCGTCAGCCCGGTCACGGAAGAAGTCCTCCGCCGGGCCACCGTCGGCCCCACGGACCCCGAACGCCCCGTCCAGAACGCCCGCCTGCAGGCTTGCCGCGTCGGGAAGGGCGCCCAGCAGCGCCGGGTACCCGGCGTTCGCGGCGAGCTGGCCGGCGGCCCGGCCGGCGGCCGCGGCGGTCAGCGCGGTGGTCCCCCACAGCAGGGGTAACGAACCGGCGAGCTCGAGCGCCAGCACCTTCGCCGGGCTGATGAACGTCTCGCTGGCGGGCCGGCAGCGTATCGCCAGGTCCTCGAGGCGCACCGCCGCGGCCTCGACCGCGTCCGGGCCCTCGGCGGCGGGCGGGAGAAGGCCGAGAGCCCGCACGACAGCGACAGCCGGCAGCAGCAACACCCAGTAACCCGCCCGGGCCGGCCGGCCGTCCACCACGGGGGCGGGCAGGAACAGCGCCCGCGCGCGCCCGGCGCGATGCGCCAGCGGCGAGTCGGGCGGGCCCACCGCGACCGTCCGGCAGCCGCGACGGTCGGCCTCCTCCAGCGCGGACAGGGCCGCCTCGTCGCGTCCCGAACCGGATATCGCAATCACGACGTCGGTCACCCCCACCCAGCCGGGCAGGCCGAAACCGTTGTGGACGAGCACCGGGACCGGGCAGCGCGGCCCGGCCACCGCGGCGAGCGCGTCACCGACAGCCGCCGACGTGCCCGTCCCGACGACGAGCACCGCCCGTGGACGGCCGTCGGCGGCGAGCGCGTCGGCGCCGGCCTCCCGCGCCAGCGCGGCGGACTCCCGGACCTGGCGGGCCGACGAGGCCACCTGCGGCAGCATGCCGGACGGGTCGGCGGCGTCCAGCCGGACGGCGTCATCAAGGATGCTCTCGTCCACGCCCGCGTCCCACATGTCCTGCACCATCGCATGCCCGGACCCGCCCGGGCACATCGGGGCTCACGTCCGGCCTGGCCGGGCGCGTGTCAGAGCCGTACCGGAGCGTCGGGCGTCAGAGCCAGGGCAGGACGCCAGAGCCAGAGCCGTACCGGAGCGTCGGGGCGTCAGAGCCGGGGCGGGGCCGCGGACGCCGCTGGGCCCGGCCGGATCAGGCGGAGCCCGCGTGGGAGCCCTGGGGAGCAGGCCGGGCCATCGGGCCCCGCGGGGCGGGCATGGCCCGCACGCCGCGGCCAGCCGGGCTGCCCTGCCGCCACCCCACCCTCCGGCACCCACCGTCCGGCGGAGCTGTGGGTACGTCGGCGCCCGCCGGGGCCCCGCCAGAACCCCGCCAGGGCCCCGGGCATGGCGGGACCAGGGCTCACGACAGGCCAGGGCTCACAACGGTGCGGGCACCGACGGCCGGGCCTCCCCGCCGAACGGGACGGCCTCGTCGAGCAGCATCACCGGGATCTCGTCCCGTACTGGGAACGCCAGGTCGCACGATGTGCAGACCAGCACCGGCTCACCGCCGAGGGTGTCCTGGCGCAGGGGGGCGTGCGCCGGGCACGGACAGGCGAGGATCTCCAGCAGGAGCGGGTCGAGACTCAACAGCCGACCTCCTTTTTCACAGCGGCTTCATCACAGCGGCTTCTCACAGCGGCTTCTCACAGCGGCTTCTCACAGCGGACGCGGGCGAGGACGTCGTCGCGCACCCGGGCCATCGTGGCATGGTCGGGGGCCTCCACATTGAGCCGCAGCAGCGGTTCGGTGTTCGACGGCCGCAGGTTGAACCAGACCCCGCCACCGAGCGTGACGGTGAGCCCGTCGAGATGGTCGATGTCGGCCGCGTCCCCGGCATACGCCTTCTCGATCCCGGTCATGGCCGCGGCGGCGTCGGCGACCGTGGAGTTGACCTCGCCGGAGGCCACGTAGCGGGCGTAGCCGGCGAGCAGCTGCGACAGCGGCCGCTCCTGCTCACCCAGCGCGGCCAGGACGTGCAGGGCCGCGAGCATCCCGGAGTCGGCCCGCCAGAAGTCACGGAAGTAGAAGTGCCCGGAGTGCTCACCGCCGAAGACCGCCCCCGTCCGGGCCATCTCCGCCTTGATGAACGAATGGCCGACCCGGGTGCGTACCGGCACCCCGCCGAGCTCGCGCACCAGCTCCGGGACACCCCGGCTGACGATCACGTTGTGGATGACGGTGGCGCCGGGCTCGCGGGCGAGCTCCCGCTCGGCGACGAGGGCGGTGATGGTGGACGGTGAGACGATCTCACCGCGTTCGTCCACCACGAAGCAGCGGTCGGCGTCGCCGTCGAAGGCGAGCCCGATGTCGGCGCCGGTGGCCCGCACCGCCGCCTGCAGGTCCCGGAGGTTCTCCGGTTCGATCGGGTTCGCCTCGTGGTTCGGGAAGGAGCCGTCCAGCTCGAAATAGAGCGGGTGGACCGACAGCGGCAGCCCCTCGAACACCGCGGGGACCGTACGTCCGCCCATGCCGTTGCCCGCGTCCACGGCGACCGTCAGCGGCCGGATCGCCGACAGGTCGACCAGTGCGCGCAGATGCCGGGCGTAGGGCGCGAGCAGGTCCTGGCGGGTGATGGTGCCGCGGGGCCCGATGGTGGGCGCGACGCCGGCCTCGGCCAGCGCCCGGATCTCGCCGAGCCCGGTGTCCTGGCCGATCGGCGCCGCGCCCGCCCGGCACAGCTTGATCCCGTTGTACCTGGCCGGGTTGTGGGACGCGGTGAACATCGCGCCGGGCAGGCCCAGCGAGCCGGCGGCGAAGTAGAGCAGGTCGGTGGAGCCGAGGCCAGTCATGATCACATCCGCGCCCTGGCCGGCCGCGCCGTCGGCGAACGCCTCCGACAGCGGGACCGACGAGTCACGCATGTCGTGCGCGACGACGATCCGGGGGGCGTCCAGCAGGCGCACGAACGCGGCGCCGACGCCGTGCGCGACGTCGGCGTCGAGCTCGGACGGCACGACACCCCGGACGTCGTACGCCTTGAAGATCCGCGACAGGTCGTGCACTCGTCCGCCTTCCCGATCCCCGGGCTTCCCGGCCCATAGGCTTCCCAATCCCCGGCTTCCTGGTCGCCGGCCACTGCCGGCCCCGCCGGCCCCACCAGCGCCGCCGGCGGTGGCCGTCCACGGGGCCCCGCCGTCGGCGGTCGTCCGGGAAACCCGGCCATGGCGGTGCTGACGGCAGCCATCAGCTGCCGGCGGCGACGCCGACCTTACCGACACGCCGCCGGCCTGGGCGGAACCGTTCGGATAGCCGACACCCTGCCCGTCACCAGACGCACCGAACCCGTCACGGATACGCCGGGCCAGGCACGGACGGGCCGGCCGCCAGGCGCCGGGCATGCCAGCCAGCCGGCTCGGGCGGGCCGGCTGGCTGGCATGCCCGGGCGGACCGGTGGGCCGGCTGGGCCGGCGACGGCAGGCCGGGCCGGGCCGGGCCGGGCCGGTATCAGGCCGGGCGGCGGGCCGGGGCGGCTCAGGACGGCCGGGGAAGGACCCGCAGATGGCCGCGCCGTCCTGGGGTGGGCGGGCCGGGCGGGTCGTCACGACCCGTGGGTCGGGCCACCTCACGAACCGCGTCCGCGAGCGCCTCAAGATCGTCGGAGGCCGGGCTGTGTCTGGACTCGCCCTCGATACGCACGACCGCCCAGCCCAGTGGCACGGTGAGACGGTCGGCGTGCGTCCCGCACAGGTCGTAGGAGTGCGGCTCGACGTAGGGGGAGAGCGGCCCGAGGACGGCTGTCGACTCGGCGTAGGCGTACGTGAGTGTGGCGACCGCAGCCGCTGAACATGCCGAGCGGGAGCAGCGCCGAGGCTTCACGTTCCGGACGGTAGCCCCCGGAACGGGCGACGGCCACAACCGCCCGCCGTGTCGCATCCATCCACAGAGAAAACGTAACAGATCTACGACACTTCGCATTCGCACGGTCGTCCCAACGGGACACCGGAACGCGGATACCGGCGGGCTGTGGCGGACGGTACAGCAGATCCCCCCGGGGATCCCCGGGGGGATCTGCACACTCCGCCCGGAGAGCCGTACGCTCACGACATGGCGGACAACGCCTCCACCGGCACCTCCTGGGGAACTCCCGCACCGGCCTTCCCGTCCACCCAGCCGCCGATACCCGCGGCACGTCGGCGTGACCGGCGTGGGCGCGGCCTGCGCGGGCTGCTCATCCCGCCGGAGGTGCCCGCCTACCGCAGCCGCGGCGAGCGGTTCGACGACCTCGTCCTGGACGCTGTCGAGCACCTTGAGCACCGCTGGTCGGCCGAGCTCGCCGGGGTCGAGTTCGCGGTCGAGGACGTCCCGCCCGTACCGGCCGTGTTCGGCCCGGACGACCCGGTGCCGCTGGCCCACCACCAGCCCCCGGCCGGCCGGGGGCGGTCCGCGACGCCGGACCGGATCATCATCTACCGCCGGCCACTGGAAGCCCGCGCGATGGACACCGACGACCTTGCCGAGCTCATCCTGGACGTCCTCATCCACAAGATCGCGGACATGCTCGGCATGGAGCCCGAGATCATCGATCCCGAGGGCCACGGCTGGCACGAGGACGAATAGCCAGGTGCGCCACCCGTGCTGCGACAGACGCGACATGCCGGCTTTGCGACCACCCCTGGATGTCCGCGGCGGTGCCGCGTCGGGTAGCCTGACAATCAGCCGGATCGACCGCGTGAATACCGGCGGCGACGCCGGCGGCCAGGCCAGCAGTGACGTGGGCGATAACATCGGCAATAACGTGGGTAACAACATGGGCAGCGCCGCGGGCGGCACAAATCCAGGCGGCCTGGAACACGGGGCGCACAGCGAAGGAATACGCACCGCGAGAATGTGACCGGCGGGTGCATCATGCCGCCAGCCACGGCCTCCGGCGCCGGGCCGCGTCGCTGTCAGGCCATGTCAGAACCGGCCGCGGCGCTGTAGGGGATCTTTTTCCGCCAACCGTGCCGATGGTCACGCGATACGGGGCCGGTCGCCGGTATCTTTTCCGGCCCGGCTGGGGACATCCTGCGGGAGAGGAGCGCGGAAAGGCTTTCAGCCGGCCGGCTGCCGAGCGGCGGCGACAACGACGGCTCCGGCCGGCGGCCCCTTCCGCCCGACGGAGGTCGAATAATGGTGACGAGGCGGTGAGCAATAGTGACGGCTGATCGGCCCGCCGGGATTCTGCGTTTGTTCGGGCGGGTGCGCGACTACGACTGGGGCTCACCCACCGCCATCTACGGCCTGCTCGGCGAGGCCCCCGCCGGCCGGCCGGCCGCGGAGCTGTGGCTGGGCACCCATCCGAGCGCGCCGTCCGAGACCGAGACCAGCGCCGGTGGCCGGCGGCAGCCGGCCGAGGACGCCGTGGGCCGGCTGCCGTTCCTGCTGAAGGTGCTCGCCGCCGAACGGGCGCTGTCCCTGCAGGTACATCCGGACCGGGCGCAGGCGCGGGCCGGTTTCGACGGCGAGGAACGGGCCGGCGTGCCACCGCAGGCCCCCTGGCGCCGCTACCAGGACCGCAACCACAAACCAGAGCTGATCGTCGCGCTCACCCCCTTCCGTGCCCTGGCCGGTATCCGTGACCCGCGGCACACCCTGCGCCTGGTGCGGGCCCTTGGCCATCCCCCGCTGACCGCCGCGTTCGAGCCGCTGCGCGCGGACCCCGCGGCCGGGGCCGCGGCCGTCCTGCGCACACTGCTGACGATGCCCGCCCACCAGGCGCGCGGCCTTGTCGCCGGGACCGTCGAGGCCGCCACCATGATCGCCGCACGGGCGGCGGCCGACGCGGCGGCGACCGGCAGGACGGCGACCGGCAGGACGATGGCGGGCAGAGCCGCGGCCGGCAGGACAGCGGCCGGCAGAGCGGCGGCCGGCAGAACGGTAGCCAGCGGGGCGACAACGCCCAGAGCGGCGGCCAGCGCGACGACAGCCATGACGGCCGACATAACGACCGACGTGGCCACGGCCGCCGACCTTGTCATCCGGCTCGCCGCGGCGCACCCCGGCGACGTCGGTGTCGCCGCCGCGCTCCTGCTCAACGACGTGCTGCTCCAGCCGGGGGAAGCGCTCTTCCAGCCGGCCCGCCTGCTGCACGCCTACGTCCACGGCATCGGCGTCGAGATCATGGCCACGTCCGACAACGTGCTGCGCGGCGGGCTGACGTCGAAACACGTCGACGTGGACGAACTGCTGCGCGTCCTGGATCCGACGCCGACCGGGGCACCCGTGCTCACCCCTCGGACGGTGGGCGGGACGGCCGGGATCATCGTGCGCACCTGGGATGTGCCGGTCGACGATTTCGCGCTGACCGAAGCGATCTGTGGCTGGACGGCTCCCGACCGGGCAACGCCGGACTGGACGGCGCCAGGCTGGACGGCCTCCGACCGGACGGCCTCCGATTGGAAGGTGCCCGGCTGGGCCGCGCCCGCCTGGACAGCTTCCGGCGGGCGTGTCGGCCACGACGACATCCCCGCCGGAAACGCCTCCCGCGCGGGCGCCCTCGACGCGAGCGCCTTCCGAGGAAGCGCCGCTGCCGGAAACGTCTCCCGTGGAAACGTCTCCGGTGGCAGTGCCGCTGGCCGGAACGCCCACGGTGGACGGAACGCCCACGGTGGGAACGCCCGTGACGGGAACGCCCTCGGCGGTGCGGTCACCATCCGGTGTCCGGCCATCCTGCTGGTGACCGAGGGCGCCGTCACGGTGGAAGGCGTGGGTATCCGCCCGGTGGGGCTTCGCCGGGGGCAGGCGGCCCTGGTGCCCCCGGCCCCGACCAGGGCACCGGCAGCGGACGGGACGCTGACCCTGAGCCTGTGGGGGCGAGGCAGGGTGTTCATCGCCTCACCCGGCTCGCACCCGCCACCACCGCCCTGACCGGCCGGCTGGCTGCCCGCCCCCTGGAGGCCGGCCGGCCTGGGCGTCAGGGGCCGGAGGTGGGGCCGGGCTGTCGGCGGAAGGCAGCCCGGGGGTCCTGGAACAGGGTGGGGACGAACACCGTCCGCGGCGCCGCCGACAGGGTCAGCGGGGCGACCCAGTCGGTCGTACCGATCGTCTGCGCCGCGACCAGCGGCCCGCCGCGGGTGACCATCCGCACGGCACCGGCCGACCCGACGGACACCGTCCGACCGGCCGGGATGCGCAACGGGCTCCCATCAATCCATACTGTCACCATGCTTTCCGGTGCGGTGAGCACCAGCGCGGAAAGTGTCCGATCAGGCGCGACAGGCAGCCGTATGGCGGCTGTAGCGTCAGGTTCGATCATGTCTGCCGCGCCGACCCAGCGGTACTCCCGCGCCAGCGGCACGGCTGTCACGGCCGGTGGCCTCCCGGCCGGCCGCGCCCCTGCCAGGGCTGGCGCGGCTCCCACCGCGGGCAGCCCGAGACCGGCGACCACCGGCCCGCCCGAGAGCACGGCCACCCGCACCGCCGCCGTGCCGACCCGCTCCGGTGACGCCACGGCGCCGGGCGTGAGCGCCGGTAACCGCAGGACACCGCCGCCGGGCACCCGTACCGCCGCCAGGCCCGGCGGGGTGAAGCGTGCGGACGCGGTGAGCAGCTCCAGACGGATCACCGCGTCCGTCTCGGGGGCGGCCACCACGACCTGCGCGCCCGCGATCCCAGCCGGTATCCCGGCCGTACCGGCCAGCACCAGCGAACCGCCGGCTCCGGAGCCGGCCGGCCCAGGCCCGGTCACTCC
>NZ_CAKKTL010000104.1:0-1357 GCF_920664355.1 Protofrankia sp. CiP1_Cm_nod2 | reverse complement strand
GCCGGCAGCCCCGGCCTCGGAGTCCGCTCCCCCGGCACCAGCCGCCCCTGAGCTGGCGGTCCTGGTCTCAGTGCCGGCGGCCGGGGCGCCGGCGGCCGGGGGCACGACGACCTGCTCCCGGGTGAACGGGGCGCCCGCGCGGTCCAGCATGGCGGCGGCCAGCCGCCCGTCCCGTACCCGGATCCGCACCGCCGTGGCTTCCGCGTCGGGTACCCAGTCGGTCAGCCGGCGGATCACCCGTGCCATGGGCGGTACCCGAACGCCGTCGCTGGCCATGCCGTCACTGGCCATGCCGTCACTGGCCACGCCGTCACTGGCTGCACCATCGCCGAGCGCACCAGCGGTGGCCGCACCGTCACCCGCGCCGGGACCGGTGGCCCGCGTGGCGGCGCCCGCCTCCTCACGGCCGGCTGGCCCGAACGACGTGATCTCCACACGCGCGGGCGCTGTCTCGGGGTTGGTAAGGACGATCACCGGGTCACGGCCGGTACCGGTACCCGGGCCGACGAACCAGAACTCGCTCCTCGGCGGATCGCAGCGTGCCCGGGACGGTGCCCGGCCGGGCGCGCCCGGGACGGTCACCGTGGCGCTCAGCCCGGCCGCCGCCGGGCCGCTGGCGTGCACGGCCAGTGGCACACCACCGTTCGTCTGGACCAGTACGCCCCGCGCCCGGGCCGGACCGGTCGGGACGTCACGCACCGCGCCACCGGTGGACAGCCAGATCCGCCCGTCCGCGCCCGGCCTCCCACCCACCACGCCGCCGGCGGTCACGACGTCCACCGTCACCGGGGCGCCTGCCGGCGGGTCGAGATCCGGGCACAGCAGCATCGCGGACGCCACCGGTACCCGTGGGCCGGCTGTGGGCAGGACCGTCTCGGGCCGGCTGCCCGCCGTGGGCCGGCCGAGGACGGCCAGGGCCAGCACGCTGGACAGGGCGGACATGACGGCAACCGCGATCACCGCCGCCGGGCGCGCGCGCCCGGCCCAGCTCGCGGCCCGCACCTCCCGGACCGGCTGTCGCCGCCCAGCACGCCGGCACCGGTTCCCCAGCACTGCCAGCATGACCCGGATCGGCTCGCCACGGTCCTCGGGACGCGGCGCGCCGGCAGCCGCCGTCCGCACGGCCCGGGCCAGATGGCCGGGAAGCTCCCTTCGAGTATGTCGCTCCGCCCGGACCGGCCGCTTCACCTGAACCGGCCGCTGCGGGCGGCCGGACCACTCAGGACGGCCGGGCTGGTCCGGGCGGCCGGGCTGGTCCGGGCAGCCGGGCTGGTCCGGGCGGGCCCCCTGCGTCCCGGTCACCGTGGGGAGCCCGTTGCCGCGTCCGTGGCCCGCCGGGGCGGCGCCGCGCCGGGCC
>NZ_CAKKTL010000103.1:8785-18182 GCF_920664355.1 Protofrankia sp. CiP1_Cm_nod2 | reverse complement strand
ACCCACGTGAATATCGCCCAGAGTGTTGTAATGCGAGTTCGGGAACGCCGAGGACACATACGTGTCATCCGCCCACGCCTGCAGCACCTCCACCGACGGATCCACCCGCACCGGGAACACCCGCGCCGGATCCGCCAGCCACTCCTCGTCCAGATCCACCCGCAACGCGAGCCGGCCGTCCGCCCCCGGCACCAGGGAATAACGCACACCCTCCGAATACGCCCCGGCACCCACGTGCGGGTCGACCGCGGAATCCTCCATGGACCCACGCGGGATCACCGCCTTCACCACACCCTTGGCGTCGGCGAGGGAAACCTGCTGGGACGTGGCATCCAGGGTGGCGGTCAGACCCTCCAGCGCCAGCGGGAACGTCCAGCTGGCCGGGGCGTCCGCCGCGTGCAGGACCAAGGTCTCCTTCAACCCCGACAACGTCCCGGCCAGCTCCACATCCGACGACGGCCGCACCCCCGCGTAGGAGGCGGCCGGCCCGTCCACCACCGCCCGCGCCGGCCGTGCGTCGGCGATCCCGAACGACACCGATGCGCCCGCACCCACCTGGACCGCCACCAGACGGGGATCATCCGCACTGTCCGCGACATCGACGGGATGCTCAACCGCGGCCACCCGATGGCGGCCACCCGCCGCCGCGACCAGGTTCGTGTCGATGTCCACCCACCTGCCACCGGCATCGGTGAACCGCTTCGGCGCCGAATACACCCGGGCGGTATACGTCCCATCGGGATTACGGAACTCGTCGCTCCACGCCGTGCGCCGCTCCGGCAGCTCCACCTGACCCGGCCGCAGTGCCTGCCCCGGCAGCACACCCCACTCCGGCGTGCCCATGTCCATCGTCCAGGCCGGGCCGAGCTTCGCCGCGCCGGCGGCCGGATCCGGTTCCGGCAGCTCCACCGGGCGCTCCGGCTCCCGCGGCGTCGTGGGCACCGTACCCGCGACCGGCGGGACCTGGGCGCGCACCTGCTCCGCCGACGGCGCCGGCCCGGACACCGCCTGGGCGCGGGCCGTCGGCACCTGGGTCTCCCGGCCCGCCGCGCTGCCGCTCGAGCTCTGCGGCAACGCCACGTTCCGGAACGGGTTGATCAGCGGCGCCGGCCGGCCCGCCCCGCCGGCCACCTGGATGACCGCCAGCGTGGTCAGCACCACCAGCGGCACCAGCCCGATGGAGATGGCGGCCAGCCGCCGGCGGGTAAACCGTCGCTGGACACCACGCAACATCCGCCGAGACGGAGCGGAACGCCGCCGGCCGACCATGGGCGCACTCCCGAGAACTCATCAACCAAGGAGCCGCATGCATGCCGAAAAACAGGCACGGACACGGCGCGACAACAGCGCGGAACCCAGGGCCCAGCGGACCGTACCGACCCACGGCACGGTCCGAGGAAGGACCTGGGTGACCTACGCACCCGAACGGGCGCACAGCAGAAGAACAGCAGGCGAACAGCAATGGAACAGCACAGGGAAGAACAGGGGGAAGAACGGAGAAAATGCGGCGGGAAAAGACAGGACAACGTGGGCCCGGCATCATCGCAAGCAGGCGGACGTCACCCCGTCGTGTTTACGGCGCTCACCATTCCACACCGTCCGGTGCCACGTCACTACATCCCGGATATCACCTGCCGATGTTGCGTGAGATTTGTTGCGGACACGGCCGGCCAGCGGCCGGGGAGGCCGTCCGGTGCCGAACCCGGACGAAAACCTGCCGATACACAACCGGAAAACACAGGCCGACGCCCATTGACATGGATGCCCTCGGCGGCCCAACGGCCGCCCGTTCGACCGGAGGATTCGACATGCGGTGGCGGAATGTTTTGTTCCGGTGGACCGACACACACCGACAACTCCCCCGGAGCACCCCGGGACACAACGCGTCAGCGACGGCCGAGCGCCTCGTGGAGCACCGTCAGGTAGCGCTCCCAGGCCGCGTCCGCGTCCGGCGGGACGATCCCGGCGCGCAGGGTGTCGAGCACGCCCGGCTCGTACAGCCGGCGCAGCGCGGCGGCCAGCGACCCCGGGTCGTCCGGGGCGGCCAGCAGGCCGTCCACCCCGTCCCGCACGGCCTGCCCCAGCATGCCGACAGCGGTCGCCACCACCGGCAGGCCGTGGCGGTGGGCGAGGTCGACGTTCTGGGTCGCCGTCGCCGACCGGTACGGCAGGACCAGCGCGTCGGCGGCCGTGAACAGGGCCGGCACCTCGGCGGCCGGCACATAGCCGGGACGCAGCTCCACCCGCCCGGCCAGACCGAGCTCGCCGACCAGCCGCCGGGTGTCGTCAACCCCGCCCCAGAACTCCCCGGCGACGGTCAGGCGCACGTCGGGCGGGCCGGCGGCGAGCGCCCGCAACAGCACGTCCAGACCCTTGTACGGCCGGACCAGGCCGAAGAACAACAGCCTCCGGCCACCGGCGGCGCCATCGCGGGTACGGCCGGCAGCGCCGTCGCGAGTACGGTCGGAGACAGCGCCGCCGGCCGCGCCCAGGTGCGGGGCCATCGGCGCCACCCACACCGGGCGGGTGGTGAGGCCGCGGGCCCGCTCGGCCTCGGCCGGCGTGTGCACCAGGACCCCGGACACCCGGCGCAGCACCGCCCGCACCAGCGGGACGTCCAGGGCTCGCCGCTCGTGCGGCAACACGTTGTGACACAGCGCAAGAACCACCGGCCTGTCCTCCCGCCCACCGATGGTTGGGAGGCCCCGGCCCACACGGACGGCGCGACCGTTCTCCGCCGGCACCCCGCCCGCCGGCGCACTTCCCCGCCCCCCGCCCGCCGGCGCGTTTCCTGGCCGCGGGGCCGGCGGGCGCAGGCCGGCGAGGACGCCCAGATAGGCCGGCGCCTGGATCGGGGTGACCACGACGACGACCACGGCGTCCACCGCGTCCACGCCGGTGCGCAGCCGGCGGCCCAGCCGCGGCCAGGTGTCCGGCCGCCGCCATGACAGCGGGTAGGACGTCGCCGGGAACGGCCGCGTCTCGGGGGCGTCCACCCGCTGCCGGCCCGGGTAGAGCCGGGCCGGGTACTGCGCCGACCAGGACTCCAGGCGGACGTCGTGGCCACACGCCGCGAGCCGGTGCGCGAGCTCGGTGGTGTGCTGGGCGACACCGCCCTTGTAGGGATGGGCCGGGCCGACGATCGCGATCCGCGACCGCGCCGGCGCCGGCGTCCCGGCGTGCCTCTCCGGCCGCTCACCTGTCATCTCGTCCGTCCCTGTGGAAGGAGCCTCACCGTGAGGGATGAAAGATCCGTCAGCATGGGGGAACGTCCGTCACCATGGAGCATCCGTCACCGTGGGACCCGGCGGGACGGCAGCGCAGTCCGGCGGGGCATCAGTCGCCGCCGCGGGAGCGGGCCACGAGATCCCCGATCAGGGCGAGCACGACGATCTGGAAACCGACCAGGATCGCCAGCAGCGTGGACGTGGTGACCCGCAGGTCGTAACGGATCAGGTCGGCGACGAGCTTCACGAAACCCAGCCCCATGATCCACAGGGCGATCGGCATCAGCACCCGGATCGGGTCGAAGTACATCACCATCCGCAGCACCTGCAGGATGTAGCGGCGCGCGTCCCGGAACGGGTGGAACTTGCTCTTGCCCGAGCGTTTCGCGTAGTCGATCGGGATGTAGTCGACGGGGTGCTGGTTCGACAGGAACGCCATCGTGATCGTCGTCACGCAGGAGAACCCGGGCGGCAGCAGCCGCAGGTACGGCAGGGAAACCTCCCGCCGGAACGCCCGCAGCCCCGAGTTCAGATCGGGGATCTTCATGCCGGACAGCCGCTGCGCGATCATCCGGATGAACCACTTGGCCGGCACCCGCGCCCACTTGTGGGTGCCCTCCTCGGTCGTGCGCGCGCCCACGACCTGGTCGACGTCGGGGCAGGCGTCGAGATGGCGGACGAACTCCGGGATGCGCTCGTTCGGGTAGGTCATGTCCGCGTCGGTCCAGACCACGATCTTCCCGCGGGCGTCCTGGGTGCCGATCCGGCGCGCGGTGCCCGACCCGCCGTTGCGGCGGAACGCGATCAGCCGCATGTTCGGGAAGCGGTGCATCACGCCGCGCAGCAACGCCAGCGTGTTGTCGGTCGACTTGTCGTCAATGACCAGCAGCTCGTAGCTGTAGCCGCTGGTGTCCATCGCGGCGGTGATCCGCTCCAGCTCGTGGACGATGTGATCCTGCTCGTTGTAGCAGGGCAGCACGACCGTCACATAGGGCGGGGCGGGTGCCTCCGCCACCGTCCCGACGCCGCTCTGCTTCCTGAGGACGGGTACGCCGGGGCTGACAGATGCGCGTACAACGCTGACACTCACGTCGATGTGACTCCTGATTTCCGCCCGGGAACGGGAGGTTCGCCGGTGCCGTCGAGTTGTGGCCGGACCGGCCGGGCCGGTCAGGTCGAATGATCACAACCTCCTCCGCGCGTGCTTCGGCTGCCCCGTCCGCATGCCGGGGTCACAGGACGCCGGGGTTACCGGATGCCGGGGTTACCGGATGCCGGGGTTACCGGATGCCGGGGTTACCGGATGCCGGGGTTACCGGATGCCGGGGTTACCGGATGCCAGCGTTACACGCCGCGGCCACCGGCCGGTCACGGAGGTCCCGCGACGCGGCGGCCCACCCCTCTCACCACGTTCGCCGGCCGGCCTGCCGGTCGTGCGGGTGGCGGCGGTACGGGCCGGGACCGCACCCGCCGGTACGGACGCGCTGCTGGCGGTACGTCTCAGCGCCATCATCGATGGCAGGCGGCGGCGCACGGAGGTCATGATCGCTCCGTGCCGACGGACTAGGATTTCCGGCCATGGGTGGGCTCATCGAGCGTCTCGGCAGTCAGGTCAACCGGCTCGACCGGCGGTTCGTCGGCGACGCGCGCGAGTACGCCCGCAACGTCCGGGCGCTGCGGGCCGGGCGGGAGACGTCGGCGCGGTCCTTCGTGGCCGGGCTGCGCTATCCGCTCGCGTACGGGCAGCCCATCTGGACGGGTTCACCCACCGTGCTCGAAGGCCGCGAACGGATCGAGTTCGCCGACGGCGCGGCGCTGCGGATCGGCCTCGGCCCGTTCGGGATCTCCACCCGGCGGGACGTCTCCGTGCTGCGGATCCACCCCGAGGGGCGGCTGCGCTGTGAGGGGGTCGTCTCAGTACAGCGCGGCACCCGCATCGTGGTGGACTCCGGCCTGCTACAGCTCGGACACGGCGTCAACATCAACGGCTTCGCGAAGATCCTCGTGCGGGAACGGGTCAGCATCGGCGCCGGCTGCACCATCTCCTGGAACACCCAGATCCTCGACAACGACTTCCACCCCATCACCGTGGACGGCGTCGAGCAGCCGATGAGCGCCCCCGTCGTCCTGGAGGACCGGGCCTGGATCGGGACCGGCGCCATCATCCTGAAGGGGGTGACGGTCGGCGAGGGCGCGGTCGTCGCGGCCGGTGCCGTGGTGACCAGGAACGTCCCCACCAAGACGATCGTCGCGGGCAGCCCGGCGAAGGTGGTCGGCCAGGTCGGCTCCTGGCGCTGACCAGCCGCGTCTGACGCGCCGGCGGTGGCTGCGCCGGCGGCTGAGGTGTGGTTCCCGGCAGCCGCGGGGAACGAAGGCTTTCACAGCGCGCACGGCCACCGAAAAGCCGCGAAGCATACGTACGATGGCAACCATCCGTTCCCGGAGATCCCCAGCCCCCGCCCGTCAGCGGGCCGGAGGCGGCGCGGCCGCGTGTTTCCCGCGCCGCCACGGGCCCGAGCCCCGGAGCCGTTCTGATGGAGGCCGCAGCCGGTACGCCTGTCGCTGTCGCCGTCGCCGCGGAGCCGTCCGGCGGCCGCCCGGTGGAGCGGTTCAGCCCGCTTGGGATCCCGCGCCGGACGCCCGGCCACATCTGGCTGATCACCGCCGTGTTCACGTTCCTGCTCGCCTCCTGGTCGGTGCTGGTGCCCCAGTACCACGCGCCGGACGAGCCGAACCAGGTCGACGCCGTCATGCGGCTCGTCCAGGGCTACGGCTGGCCGCGCCCGGGCGACGCGGTGGTGACGCCGGACGGGGTCGGTGCCATCAGAGCGTCACCGTTCGGCAGCCGGAGCAGTCCCTACGAGCTCACCGTCGCCCCGGTCCCGGCGCACGACGCGCCCCCGCGCTCCCAGCGGCCGGCCTGGCGGGATCTCGCCGTCCCGGAGCAGCCGGCCGGTTACATCCAGCAGATGGTCCAGCATCCACCGCTGTACTACCTGGTGGAAGCCGCGATCCTCAAAGCGCTTCCGGACAGCGGCGACGCCCGGCGCTGGGACGTGACCATCGGCCTGCTACGGATGGTAAGCGTCCTGATGGTGGCACCGCTACCGCTGCTGGCCCACGCCGCCGCCAGACGCCTGTGCTCCCGGCCGGTCGCCGCGACCGTTGCCGCGCTGGTCCCCTGCGCCGTGCCGCAGCTGGTCCACATCGGCTCCAGCGTCAACAACGACAATCTGCTGATCGGCCTCGGCGGGCTGGTCACGGTGGCCGTCGCCCACGTGCTGCGCGGGGACACCTCGACGCGGACCGCGTGCTGGATCGGGCTGCTCACCGGTCTCGCGCTGCTGACGAAGTTCTTCGCGGTCGTGCTGGTACCGATGGCCGCCGCGGCATACGCCTGCGCCCGGCTGCGCGGCGCGCGCTCCCGGTGGCCGTCCGCCGTGCTCTGCGGCGGGCTCATGATCGCCGCCGGCGGCTGGTGGTGGCTGGTCAACATCCTGCGCTGGCATACCGTCCAGCCGAGCACGCCGGGCTTCCCGCCCGGCGAGTACGCCGGACGGGACTGGGGCGTCTACTGGTCGTGGATGTCCGAACGGCTGGCGACCCGCTGGTGGGGCTCCATCGGCTGGTACGAGGCCGATCTCCCCCCGGCGCTGGTGATCATCGCCTCGGGCCTGCTCGGCGGCCTGGCCGGCTGGGGCCTCCTGCGTGCCCGCGACCGGGCGCGGCGGACGGACCTGCTGTTCATGCTGTGGCCGACGACCGGCCTGCTCGTGATCATCGGCGGGCAGGCCGCCGCCCATCTCGCCCGCACCGGGCACATGACCGGGGTCTCCGGGCGGTACCTGTTCACCGGCTTCGCCGGGGTCGCGGTCCTCGCCGGCGCCGGGGCCGCCGCGCTGGGGCCACGCCTGGCCCGCTGGCTGCCGCTCGCCGTGCTCGCCGCCGCGGCCGGCATCCAGCTGGACGCGGCGTGGCTCGTCCTCGGCCACTTCTGGCGGCCCGCCGGAGGCGGACCGGTCGCGGCCCTGCGCGCCATGGCCGCCTGGTCACCGTGGCCGGCGGCCGGCATCGCGATCGTCTTCGGGTCGGCCCTGGCCCTTGCCGCCCTCACCGCCGTCCGCCTCGCGCGCAACACACAGGCCACCGAGCCCACGACACCGGCCACAGAGCGCGGGCGGCACCACAGCCACCCGCACGGAGCATGATCCAGGCGAGTTTGTCGTTCTGTACGCTTTTCGGCCCGGTAGGCGTACAGAACGACAAATATTTGGCGATCTTCCCCGGTGGCCGGCGCGGCCGGCGGCTGGCAGCCACCCGGATCACGGCCCGGTGCGCCCGCCGGGGTGCTGGGGGCTCGGCGGCTGGAAGCTCAGCGGCGGCTGTGCAGCGCCCCGCGTACCGCCCGCGCCGTGCGGACCGCCCGCGCGCCTCGGTGGCCGCCCAGCCGGGCCTTGAGCGCGGCGTTCGCCACCCGGGCCGCGTGCACGAGCTTCGGTTCGTCGGCGAGGGCGGCGCGCAACTGCTGGGAGGTCGCGCGTTCCGTCTCCAGCGCGCGTTCGGCCTCGGCCGCCGCGTCGAGCAGCCGCAGTTCGGTCGTGGCGCGGTCGGCCAGGGCCGCGTCCAGGCGGGCCCACTCCCGCTGCCGCCGGCGGGCGGCGTCGATCATCTCGTCCTGCAGGAGGAGCACGTGCAGGTAGAGGTCCAGCCGGTTGCGTTCCAGCCGGGTCAGCAGGCCGTTACGCACCCACGGCCGCAGCAGTTCGCCGACCCGCTCGGCGTACGGGGCCCGGCCGTCCACCACGATGCCCAGGCCGAAGATCGGCGCGGCCACGAACAGGCGTAGCTGCGGACGGGTGGCGAGGAAGTCCTCGACCGCCGTGCGGACGCCGTTGCCCGCTCCGCCCTCCGACCGGGCCCACGCGAACGCCCCCTCGCCCCGCAGCCCGCCGGTGACCACACCGGTGCTGTCGACGCGGACCCCGAGCTCCCACGAGTACGGCTGCCGCTCCGGCTCCGGGATGCGCTCGGGCGTGTAGTAGGAGTCCCGCCGGGCGTTCGGCCAGCCCACGTCATGCATGATCAGTAAAGGGAGGTGGGGACGGCCGGCGGCCCGGGCGGCGTCGGCGATCGTCCCCAGCTCGCTGGTCACCGTCGCGTAGTTGTGATCGCCGTCGATCAGATAGGCGTCCGCGGGAGTGAGCCCGACCAGGGCCTGCGGGCTGTAACCGCGCACCACGTCGACCTCGAGGCCGTCCCCGGGCTCGGGTGTCACGCCCGGGTCCGGGTCGATGACCAGCAGCTTCCCGCCGCGCCCGCGCAGCAGGTCGACGAGCAGGGACGTGGTGGCCCCGCTCTCCGAGCCGATCTCGGCGACGCTGCGGACGTCGGCGGCCTCCAGCAGCGGCATCCAGATCTCCCGCAGCTCCGCGAGGGAGTGCAGCAGCAGCGGCTGCAACGTCTCGTTGGGGGCCGACTCGACCGCGTACACGTCAGGCTCGCCGGCCCCGCCCGCGGCGTCCTCCTCACGTCCGTCGACGCCTTCACGATCAGTGACAGCGCCGCCGGCGGCGACGGCCGGCTCGGTCCACGGCACGCGGGCGGCGGCCTCCTCGCCGCTCTCCCGGCCGCCGTGTACCTCCCGGCCGCCGTGTGCCTCCCGGCCGCCGTGCGTCTCCGGGCCGCCATGCGCCTCCCGACCGCCGTGCGTCCCCGGGCCGCCATGCGCGGCAGCGGCGCGGCGGGTGGACGGCTCGCTGAACCACGGCGGACTCGGCTGGGCCCCGGCCGTCCCACCCGACCCGGCAGCCCCGGCGGGATCAGCGGGATCAGCGGGATCAGGACGCGGGACGGAAGCGCCCGCGCCGACGTCCGTGGGCACCTGGTTGCCGGGGCCCGGCGCCGACAGGTCCGCCGTGGGATGGTCGTCGATGTTGCCGTGCGGCCCACCGTCACCGGCGGAACCGCGCCACTCGGCCGGACGGCCCATGACAATATCGTTCACGCCGTCCCCACCCAGAGCTGTATCACTCACAGCGACCCCGTCCACGTTGTCCGCAACGACCGCATCATCGCGATCGACCGATTCTCCCTCAGAGCCTTCCAGCGACGCGCCCGGCGACCACGATCGCACCATCCCTGACCAGGGTGCCCTCTCACGAACCGCGCGG
>NZ_CAKKTL010000103.1:4599-8637 GCF_920664355.1 Protofrankia sp. CiP1_Cm_nod2 | reverse complement strand
CTTCACGAACCGCGTGACGGCCGCCGGCCGCCCTCCGGCGGCGCGGGCAAAATGTGATCACGCCGCCGGCGCCCCGAGGGGCACGGGTTCAGAAGCGTTCTTCGAGTTCGCGCCGTAGCCGCTGAACGGCCCGGCGTGACAACGGGGTGCCCTGCTCGGCCGGGACCGCCAGCGGGTCGGAACGGATCCCCAGCCATCCGAAGGCGAACTCGACGTCGATGGCGTAGGTGGCAGCCAGCTGCGCCTGCCCCACCGGGTCGAGCACGTAGACGAACTGCGGGTCGTCACCGAGGATCTCGATCAGGTTCGGCTGGAGGGCCCGTGCCCCGATCAGGTGCAGCCGCGCCTCGTCCGGGACCGAAGTGATCGTCACCTCGTACGGCTCGGTGACGTTGTTGAGGTGGAAGGACAGCTTCAGCCAGTCCAGCCGCAGCAGGCCGCGCCGGCCGGCCGGGTCGATGCGCACCCGGCGGACGCCGACCCCGTCGATGCGCAGGCGCACCAGCGACAGCCCGTCCCGCCCGGAGCGGGTGACCGCGGACTCCTTCGGGCCGGCGGCGAAGTCGGCCCCGGTGTCGACGTAGACCTCGACCGGGCCGGCGGCGGCCTCCGGGGAGACCTCCAGCGCCGAGATCCCGGCGCCCGCGGCCAGCCCGCTGACGACCGCCAGCGGCCGGTTCGCCACCGCCGCCACCCCCGCCGGCCAGTAGAGCTCCTGCATCGGGATCCTCTCGAGATCGGCCGCGGTCAGGTACGGCATCCTGCGCAGCAGATCGGCGGGCAGCAGCCCTTCGGAGGACTCGGAGCCGAAGTTGTCGTCGTGCGACCACATCCCGAACGCGAACGCCTCCTGCGGGGTCGGCCGGGTCACGAACCGGGTGAGGGTGCGCAGCGCCGCCAGCCGCGCCCCGTCCGACACCAGGGACGGCATCGGCGTCTCACCGCGGTGGTAACGCAGCCATTCCCGCTGGTAGGCGAGCACCCCGTCCTGGACGGCGGCGCGCTGCGCGACCTGCGTGCGGGAGGTGTGGTCGGCGGCGAGCACGGGGGTGAGGTCCTCGTCGAAGCCGATCAGCGAGCCGACGTCGGGCATGCAGAGCTGCTCAAGCACCTCGGGGCTGCGCATCACCGGGGCGAACAGCGCCTCCGGTTCGCCGCCGGAGGCGACATAGCCCTCCAGCCGCAGCCCGGACAGGCGGTGCACGTTGGCGCCGGCGTTGGTCGCCAGGTACAGGCCGACGATCTCCACCTCGCGGCCGGAGGCCACCAGCAGCTGGTGCAGCAGGCCCTGGATGGTGCCGCCCCAGCCCAGGTCGACGATGACGACCCGGTCCGCGTCGCCGAGCTGGGCGTCGAGGTAGCGCAGGTAGCGTTCCCGCAGCTGGCTCGCGGTCGTCACGATCTCGCCGCGGACCCGTTCGTCGTTGCACAGCGCGTGCAGGGTCTCCTCACGCAGCCCGGGGACGTCCAGCCGCCGGCCGGCGAGCGCCGAGAGGCCGGCGACCTCCTCCACGCCCACCCCGAGCTGGCGCAGCAGCTGCCCGACGCTGGGGGCGTGCCGCCGGGTCAGGAAGCCGCGCAGCTCCTGCGGGCTGCCCTCGAAGACGTTGGCCAGCGCGCACACCTGCCGGGACGCCCACAGCGGGGACGTGGTGATCCCGCGGTCGTGCCCGGGCTCCGCCAGCGCCCGGGCGAGGAACACCCCCTCGCGCATGAGGCAGTGGATCCGGTCGACCCCGTAGTCCGCGGCCCGTTCGACGGCCCACTCCGCGAATCCGGTGAACACCGGGCCGAACACGGCCGCGCCGGTCTCCCAGTGGCGGCGCAGGCCCGCCGGGACGGCGGCGGCGTCGGCGCGGTGCAGGGTCCGGGCCCGGATCGCGGTCACCCCGTAGTCGCCGTGCACCGGGTCGACGGGTGTGTCGGAGGTGGGCCGGGAACGCAGCCCCTCCAGGTCCAGCGTCGTCTCCAGCCCGTCGGTGTACTTGGGGTAGTGGACGGCAAGGATCCCGTGCTCACGGGCGCTCTCGACGTCGGCGACCGGGTTGTCACCGAGGTGGATGACCCGGGACGCCGCGACCCCGGCCCGCGCGAGCACGTGGGCGAACAGGCCGCTGCTCTTGTTCACCCCGGCGTCGCTGGAGGTGAGAACCTGGGTGAACCTGATACCGGCGAGCTCCGGGCGCCGCAGCAGCCGGCGCAGCTGGTCCGGCGAGAAGTACGTGTCGGAGACCAGGTGGACGGGCCGGCCGAGCTTGGTGATGGTCAGCTCGGCCAGTTCGGCGACGGCCAGGTCGGCCCGGCAGATGTCCCGCTCGAACGCGACCTCCATGGCGACGAGGTCGTCGACGCCGCCGCTGCCGGGCAGCGCCGCCGCCAGCACCGACCAGATCTCGTCCAGCCGGGCCTCCGGCGTGCCGCGCCCGGCCTGGCTGCGCTCGCGGGCCCTGGTCTCGGCGTGCACCCGCAGCTGGGCGAACTGCGCGGGCGACAGCGACGGCGGCAGCAGCCCGGCGGCGGCCAGCCGGTGCCCGAGCAGCAGGAAGGCGTGGGCCGGTTCGGGCACGAGCCGCAGCAGCAGCGTGTCGAACACGTCCAACGTCAGCACCTCGGCCCCGCCGGACTCCAGATGGGACCAGACCTCACGGATCCGGACGTCGGTGAACACGGGCGTCCTCCACAGGCGGGGCATCACGGCCACCGCCGACGGGCCGGCTGGTATCCGGGTCAGACTGGACAGTGACCGGCCGGAGCTGAATGAACGGCCCGATACTATGAACCGGCCCGGTGGCCACGGTCACCGGCGTACCCAGGTCCGGCCGCCGGAGCGCCAGGCCGGCCACGTATCGTCCCGACGTGGTGCCCGTGCGGTCCGTGCGGTCCGTGCGGTCCGGTGTTCCCGGTAGCGTCGGGCTCGCTTCCCACTTGGCGCGGCTCACGGAAGGTTGTCGGTGTCGAACCTGACTGATGAGCGGTCCGCACCGGCGGCCACGCCGGCGGCGCGGCAACGGATCCACGTCGACGGGCCGGGCCCGGAGTCCCGCCGGCTCGCCCGTCGCAGCCGCGCCCAGACCCGGCTGCGCTGGGAGCTGCTGCGCAACCTGATCCGCAAGGATCTCAAGGTCAAGTACAAGGGGTCGACCCTCGGGTTCGCCTGGTCGCTGGCGAACCCGCTGCTGCTGCTCGCCGTCTACACCCTGGTGTTCCAGGTCATCATGAACGCCGGGGTGCCCCGTTTCGGCGTCTACCTGATGTCCGGGCTGCTGATCTGGAACGCGTTCTCCGCCAGCGTCTCCGCGGCCAGCGGCAGCGTGGTCTTCAACGCGAACCTCGTGAAGAAGGTCCGTTTCCCGCTGCCGGTGCTGCCGCTTTCCGCGGTGGGGTTCGCGATCGTCCACTTCGTCCTGCAGCTCGCCGTGCTCTTCGTGGTGGTCGCGGCGCTCGGTTACAGCTTCATCGGTTTCCAGCTGCTGTTGCTGGTGCCGGCGTTCGCGGTGGCGATGATCTTCACGGTGGGCCTGGCCATGCTCGTGTCGGCGCTCAACGTCCGATACCGCGACACCGAGCACCTGCTGGAGGTGGCGCTGCTCGCGTGGTTCTGGCTCAACCCCATCGTGTATCCGGTCGGGCTGATCCGTAAACTCCTGCACGAGTGGACGTGGATCTATTTCCTGAATCCGATGGCGACGGTCGTCGCCACCTTCCAGCGGGGAATCTACAAAGGGCCGGCCGTCAACCCCGCGAACGGGCAGGGCATCCTGGCCGACCCCGGGTATCTCTTCTACCTCGAGCATCTTGCCGTCGCGGGCGTGATGTCGCTGGGCCTGCTCTGGCTGGGAACACACGTGTTCCGCCGCATGCAGGCCGACTTCGCCGAGGATCTCTAGAACCCGGCTGAAGCGGCCACGACAACCGTCATGATCGTGTCTGCGGAGGCAGTGAGGAAGGTTTGACAGACGTGCCAGCGCAGCAGTCACCAGCCGGCCCCGCCATGACCGGTGAGGCTTCGGACGCACCGGTCACCCCGGCGCCGGCCCC
>NZ_CAKKTL010000103.1:0-4188 GCF_920664355.1 Protofrankia sp. CiP1_Cm_nod2 | reverse complement strand
AGCCTGGCATCCGCGGCGGACGCGGCGAGCCCGGTGGACGCGGCAGGTCCGGTGGACGCGGCAGGTCCGGCGTCCATGGTGGGCGCCCCGGCGCCCGAGGCCGCCCCGGGGGGCCCGTCGGCTGCCCCGATGGTGATCCGGGCGACCGGTGTGAGCAAGAAGTTCGTCTCCTACCACCGGCGGGCGACCAGCCTCAAGGAGCTGTTCGTCCGCCGCGGGCAGGCCAGCGGGGACGACTTCTGGGCGCTGCGCGACATCGACGTGGAGATCGGCAACGGCCAGACGGTGGGGCTCGCCGGGGCGAACGGCTCCGGCAAGTCCACGCTGCTGAAGGTGCTGGCCGGCATCCTGCGCCCGACCCACGGCGAGGTCTCGGTCAACGGGCGGATCGCCTCCCTGCTGGAGCTCGGCGCCGGCTTCAACGGCGAGCTGACCGGGCGGGACAACGTCTACCTCAACGCGTCCCTGCTCGGCCTGTCCCGCCGCGAGATCGACCGGATGTTCGACTCGATCGTCGACTTCGCCGAGCTCCCCCACAAGATCGACGACGAGGTCAAGCACTACTCGTCCGGCCAGTACGTCCGGCTCGGGTTCGCCGTGGCCGTCCACGTCGACCCGGACGTCCTGCTGGTGGACGAGGTGCTGGCGGTCGGGGACGAGGCCTTCCAGAAGAAGTGCCTGGCGAAGATCGAGGAGTTCCGGCGGCAGGGGCGCACGATCCTGTTCGTCACGCACTCCCTGGACCTGGTCGAGAGCATCTGCGACCGGGTCCTGGTCCTGGAATCCGGTTCGATGATCTTCGACGGCGCGCCGGAGATCGGCACCCGGCTGCTGCGGCAACGCCTGGGCAGCCTGCCCTCGGACGGGCCCGTGCCCTACGACGTCGCCGCCGTCCGGCCCGTCCTGGCGACCTTCGCCAGGGACCCTGGGGGGCCGTCCCAGGTCCAGTTCGACCCGGGTGAGAAACTGACCGTCTCCCTGACCCTCGACCTCACCCTGGACGCGCCGGAACGGATCTACCTGCACGTCTACGTTCTCGGCCAGCACGATCTGCCGATCTGGCTGATGGAGACGCCCGTCGGCGGCATACCGAGCAGACCCGGCCTGCTCACCGTGGACTTCACCGTGCCGAAAATCCCCGAGCTGCTGGGCGCGTTCGCGATCAGCGTGCACGTCTCCGATGCCGCCACCGGCGCCCCGGTCACCAAGCGCCGCTTCGACGACCTGTTCGGGATCAGCGGCCCGCAGGCCGGTGGCCTGCTCAAAGTCGACTACGAGGCGAGGGCCCGCGGATGAGCGACCCGACCACCCCCGGCCCGGCCCCCGGGCCGAACACCGAGTCCGCCAGCGCGTCCAGCAGCCCGGCCAGCCCGGCCAGCGCGTCCAGCAGCCCGGCCACCGCGCCCGCCAGCCCGGCCAGCGCGTCCAGCAGCCCGGCCGGCGCGCCCGCCAGCCCGGTCAGCACGTCCAGCAGCCCGGCCACCGAGTCCAGCAGCCCGGCCGGCGCGTCCGCCAGCGCGTCAGCCGCCCTGGGCGTCACACCCACCGACCTGACCAGCGCGGCCGGCGACCCGGCCGTCGCCGCCACCGGCCCGGACACCACGCCCGCCGGCCCGGAGGCCGAGCCGGCCAAGCCGCTGGTGACCGTCGTCATCGTCAACTGGAACGGTGCGCACCTGCTGCCGGCCTGCCTGGACGGCCTGGCCAAGCAGGTGACCGGCTTCGCCTTCGAGACGTGGGTGGTCGACAACGCGTCGCAGGACTCCTCCCGGGCGCTGCTGGCCGAGCGCTACCCGTGGGTCCGGCTGGTGCCCTCCGAGACCAACCTCGGCTTCGCCGGCGGCAACAACCTCGCGCTACGCGCGGTCACCACCGAGTACGCCGCCCTGCTCAACAACGACGCGGTGCCCGAGCCGGACTGGCTGGCCAACCTGCTGGCGCCGTTCGACGCCCCCGGCGGCGACCGCCTGGGTGCGGTCACCGGCAAGGTCGTCTTCCTCCCCCGCTTCCTACGGCTGCGGCTGTCGACGCCGGCCTTCACCCCCGGCCCGCACGACCCGCGCGAACTCGGCGTCCGGGTGTCGTCGGTGACCGTCGACGGCCGGGAGGTGCTACGGGAGGTCCTGTGGGAGAAACTGACCTTCGGCGCCGAGGGCGGCCGGGACGCGCCGTTCTTCTGGACCCGCGGTGACGGCGAGCTGTGCGTCCCGGTCCCGGAAGGGGGCCCGGTCACGCTCGGTTTCACCTGGGCCGGCCAGGCACCCAAACCGGTCACGTTGAGCTGGGACGGCGGGTCGGTCACGCTGGACGCCGGCGCCGAACCGTCCACGGTGGAGTTCACCGTCCCGGACGGCGTGGCGCGCGTCGATGTGATCAACAACGTCGGCGGGATCGTGCTGCGCGACGGGTACGGCGCCGACCGCGGCTACCAGCAGGTCGACACCGGCCAGTTCGCCCGGGCCGAGGAGGTTTTCACCGCCTGCGGCAACGGCATGGCGATCCGCACCCAGCTTGGGCGCGAGCTCGGCTGGTTCGACGACGACTTCTTCCTCTACTACGAGGACACCGACCTGTCCTGGCGGATCCGCGCCCGCGGCTACACGATCCGTTACATACCGGACGCGGTGCTGCGGCACGTCCACTCGGCGTCCAGCGTCGAGTGGTCGCCGCTGTTCGTCTTCCACACCGACCGTAACCGGCTGCTGATGCTCACCAAGGACGCGAGCGCCCGGATCGCGCTGGCGGCGGTGGCCCGCTACCCGCTGACGACCGCGTCCATCGCGCTGCGGACGCTGCGCCAGGCGTGGGCCGCGCGCAGCCGCCCCCCGCTGCGCCCGACCTGGCTGCGGCTGACGGTCATCGCCTCCTACCTGCGGCTGCTGCCGGCCATGCTGGCCCGCCGCCGGGCGATCTCACGCACCGCCTCGACCCGCCGCCACGAGCTGGAGAACTGGCTGGTGCGACGATGACGACCGGACCGACGACACCACCGACGGCAACACCGGCGGCACCGGCACCGGCACCGGCGGCAACACCGGCGGCCACGACGACACCGGCACCGCCCGCGACAGCGCAGGCGACCGCAACGCGGCCGGTCGCCGCCGAGGCCACCGCTCGGCACCCGGCTGACACGCGGCGGCCGGCAGCCAAGCCGGCCAGCGGCATCCGGGCCGCCGTCTACAACAGGTTCTGGCACTCCATGGGCGGCGGGGAACGCCACAACGGCATGATCGCCGAGGTGCTCGCGGCCGAAGGCGCCGAGGTCGACCTGCTGGGGCATTCGGCGGTCGACCTGGACGCGCTCGGTGCCCACCTCGGGCTCGACCTGTCCGGCTGCCGGTACCGCCTGCTGCCCGACCGGGGCGACGACGCCGTCGCCGAGATCAGCGCCGAGTACGACCTGTTCGTCAACGGCTCGTACATGAGCCGGCTGGTCCCCCGCTCGAGGCACTCGGCGTACCTGTGCTTCTTCCCGACACCGGCCGATCACGACGCGGCGGCGTGGCGCCGGGCCGCGATCCGCGCCGGCAGCCCGTTCCTGCGAGGCGTGCGCCCGGCGGTCGGGTACGGGACGGGCTGGTATCCGCCCGAGGGCGGCCGCCGCCGGCAGTGGGTCTGGTCGAACGGCGCGGGGGTCCTCTCGGTCGCCCCCGGCGGCGACCGGGTGCTGCACGCCGACGTCGGCCGGCCCGGGGCGTCCGGGACGGTACGGCTGCGCGTCATCGACGCGGCCGGGCAGGCCCTCGCCGACGTCGAGGCCGGCGCCGTGTTCACGCCGGTCGCCGTGCCGCTGCCCGCCTCGTCCACCGGAACCGAGCTGACCCTGGTCAGCGAGACGTTCACCCCCGCGGCGACGGACGCTCCAGGCACGCCGGACGCACCGGACGCACCGGACGCACCGGATGAATCAGGCATCCCGGACACATCATCAGGCACGCCAGGTACGCCCGACGAACTGGGCACACCATGCCCTCCAGGCGGCGCGTCAGGCACTGCGACTCCCCCGGACGAGACAAGCCAGCCGGACGAGACAGGCCAGCCGGACGAGACAGGCCAGCCGGACGGGACAAGCCGGCCGGACGGGGCGGGCCGGCCACCGGCGGGCGGTGGCGGCGCGGCGGCCTCCCGGGACGTCCGCCAGCTCGGGGTGGCGCTCAGCCGGCCGCGGGTGGCCGACCGGCGCGAGGG